>URJF01000001.1 GCA_900548085.1 uncultured Oscillospiraceae bacterium
CCTTAAATGACGGAGTCAGAGTCCGGAGTGTTACCGTTACACTATACCTCTATATAAGCACTATTGCTCAGTGCCTATAAATGTTAGCATATCCAACGACGATTGTCAAGGGAAAATATTTAAATAATTTTATTTTGGCATTACTTT
The DNA here is from genome assembly GCA_900548085.1 of uncultured Oscillospiraceae bacterium. Lineage (GTDB taxonomy): Bacteria > Bacillota > Clostridia > Oscillospirales > Acutalibacteraceae > Eubacterium_R. Next base: position 148 of record URJF01000001.1, read on the forward strand.
TTTGTTGCGGCAGGTACGATTTCGGATAATAGGGGAAAAGATTAAATTTCGATACCCAATTCCTGTATTTTGTCCCTAACTTTGAGCCAATCGGCAAAAGCCTGTTCTTTGTTGTTGGGGTTACGCAGGATTGCGGCAGGGTGGTAGGTACCCATCATAAGAGTGCCGTTTTTTTCGAAAAACTCGCCGTGCTGCTTTGTTACTCTAAAATCGGGAGAAATCAATTTTTGGGCAGAAATTCTGCCGACGCAGACAATAATCTTAGGTCTGATAATCTTAAATTGCTCTCGGAGCCAAAGGAGGCACTGTTCCTGCTCCTCAGGTTTTGGGTCTCTGTTTTTAGGCGGGCGACACTTTACCATATTTGCGATATAAACATTTTTGTCACGGTAGAGGTCAATGCTGGCAAGAAATTTGTCCAGCAGCTTGCCGCTCCTGCCTACGAAAGGCTCGCCCTGCAAATCCTCGTTTTCGCCGGGTCCCTCTCCTATGAGCATAATGTCGGCGTCCTTTTTGCCTACGCCGAATACAAGGTTGGTTCTGCCCTCACACAAACCGCAGCGAGTGCAGGACTGACATTCCTTTTCTAATTCGTCAAGTGTCATAATTCGTAGCTCCTTTGCCCTTTTTAACATAATACCAAATTTATGGTTGAAAAACAATCAAAATAGGTATAAAATATCATCATAAAAGAAATTTTTTCGGAGGAAAATAAAATGGCTAATCAAGTTGTAGTAGAAATCAGTGCCCGTCACGTGCACCTGTCCCAAGAGGATTTGGAGACACTTTTCGGCAAGGGATACGAACTCACAGTAAAGAAAGAGCTGTCTCAACCGGGTCAATATGCAAGCAACGAAAGAGTTAAAGTAATCGGTACAAATGGAGAGTTTCCGGCAGTATCAATTCTCGGCCCTGTAAGAAAGGCTACTCAGGTAGAAATCTCGCTGACTGATGCACGCTCAATCGGTGTAAATGCTCCTGTTAGAGAGTCCGGCGACATCGCAGGCTCAGGCAGCTGCAAGCTGGTAGGCCCTGCAGGCGAAATCGAAATCAAAGAGGGTGTTATCGCTGCAAAGCGCCATATCCACGCAACCACAAAGGATGCAGAGGAAATGGGGCTGGAAAACGGTCAAATCGTGTCTGTAGAAATTCCGTCTGCTAACGGCAGAAATCTTACATTCGGTGATGTAGTAGTCAGAGTATCCGACAGTTACGCACTGGCTATGCACATTGACACAGATGAGGCTAATGCTGCCGGTATGGCACCTAACACACCGGGTACAGTCATTAAGTAAGCTATACAACATACATATCAACCGATGCAGAAATTTTGCATCGGTTTTTTGTTTTTGTTAAAGGTTCAATAAACAAAAATTTTTGTTGCAAAAGAGCAATTCGTCTGATATAATAAAATAAACGAACGGTCGGTAATATATAATGTTCACCGCTCGACAATTAACCCGCTTAATCACAACGGAGGTAATTATAATGAAAAAGAAACTCATCTGTATGATAGTAACAGTATGTATCGTGCTTTGCTCTATGCCAATCACATCGTACGCATTTGCAACAGGGATAGCTGTATCAACAAAAGACGCTTTGTTCAGCGCTGTAGCAGACGAACGAGAACCGGAAATTTATTTGAGTTCGGATATTGATATTGACTCTACTCTGCAAATAAACCGCAGAGTAACCCTTAACCTAAACGGATATGTCCTCAGAATGACTGGCGATGCCAGTGTAATAAAAGTAAATCCTTCCGGATATTTAATACTTCTTGATTCTCGCAAAGACGCAGTACACAAGTTCACTCCCAACAGCGACGGACTGTGGGTACTGGACGAGGAGAACGGTACAAAGACAGTTAACGGCGGTGTAATCACAGGTAACACCGAATTCAAAAGCGCCGGAGGCGGCGTGTATGTTGATGCAAACTCAACCAATGCCGGTTTCTTCAATATGTCAGGAGGCAATATTGTCGGCTGCACAGCAAGAGAAGGCGGCGGTGTGTATGTAAACAGCTACAGCAGTCTTAGTTCGAGCGTCCGTAACAACGCAACCTTCAGAATGACCTATGGCTCAATCATCGGCTGTGTGGCGAAATGCGAAAGCGACGACACACGAGGCGGAGGAATATGCAACTTCGGTACTTTGATACTCCGTGGCTCTGCAAAAATCAAAGAGTGCAGAGCACTGGATTGCGGAGGTATAAATTCCGGCGGTGGCATATTGAGTGTCCGAAACATAAATATAGATGAAAACGCATCAGTAATCGATTGTACGGCAGACGGCAACAGTGACGCACTTGACTTGGGCACCGATGTCACAGGATACGCTACTCTCACAAGCGGAAAAATTTCGGGCAATGTTATGCTCAGCTTTAATAAGGACCGAAGCGATTTGTCCGACATCGTATTTTACGACAAGGTCTACAGCACAAGAGAGATTAACGGCGGAATATTCTACGGCGCATTCTGTAACAACGGCACTGTCAGAGGCGGAACATTTTACGGAGAGGTTACCGGTGACGGAATAATAGATGACAGCGCAAAGCGCACGGTAACATTTGACGCTGACGGCGGCAGTGCCGCAAACGAGCAAAAAATACTCAAGGGACAAAAGGCAACTGCACCAACCACAAGCAGAGACGGTTTTTCTTTCTTAGGCTGGTACAAGAACGGCACAGCATATGATTTTACACAGCCTGTTTTGGAAGATTTTACCGTGACAGCAAAATGGAAAGATATTACCGCACCGGTAATCAGCGGAATAACCAACAGAAAAGTTTACTGCGAACCGCAAGAAGTAACAGTGACAGATGACAATATCGACACCGTTACGGTAAACGATGTAACAGTCGCTTTGGACAGCAACGGAAAGTTTACACTTTCTCCGGCAGAGGGTGAGCAAAAAATAGTTGCCAGAGATACGGAAAGCAACAAAACAGAAATGACTGTAACAATAAATGACGAGCACACACCTGCACAGGACGACGGTGACTGCACCACAGAGGTACTGTGCATATACTGCGGAGCAGTAGTTACAGCAGCTAAGAGTCACACCTTCGGCGAAGGCGGCTCTAACGATGACGGCACTCATACAGTCCACTGCACCAATGCAGGCTGCACCGTAACAAAAGCGGAAAACTGCTCCGGCGGCACGGCATATTGCGGCCAAAAAGCAATTTGTACCGTTTGCGGCAGTGAATACGGCGATTACGATTCGTCAAACCACAAGAGTCTCAGACACATTGTGTCTAAGGCAGCTACCGAAAAAGAAAAAGGAAACATAGAATATTGGTACTGCGGCGATTGCAAAAAATATTTTGCCGATGAGCAGGCAACAAAAGAAATCGCAAAATCAGACATAGTGATTAAAAAGGTATCACCAAAAACTACAACTAAAAAGTCAACAAAATCAACTGCCAAAAAAGCAGTGAAAAATTCTTCGTCGACCACATCGCCGAAAACAGGCACAGACGGAAAGAGTGCTGTGGCTATGGGAGCGGCTATAATTGTAGGCGGCGCACTGCTCCTGATGATTTCAAAAAAGAAAAAACACGATGAATAAATAAAATGCAACCCCGATTCGATATTAAGTCGAGTCGGGGTATTTTACACGCAAAATTTTGTCTGTAGAGCTTTCCACATGATTACGCAAATCGGAAAGCATAACCGCAATGTTTGCTCCGAACATAGAAACAAACAAAATCCAATTCCTTTTCATTATTTTTCGAGAAATTATTACGCCGATTATACCTATATCGTCACCGGTATGGTCAATTACGGCGTGCATATAACAAACTAAGCGTGCCGATATATTTCTACAGCTTTGTATATATTTGTAGGGTTTCGGTTGATAAAAGGTGAAGATTATTGTAGAATGAAGTAAGTAAGATATCGAGAGGGAAAGCTTATGCGAACAGTATTTAAGAATTGCACACTTCTGGACGGGACAAAAGATATGACCGCCAAGGCAGGCACGGACATTGCAATTTACGGGGATAAAATAGCAGAGATTGGCAATATTGAACCTAAGATCGATGACAAAGTAATTGACTTAGGCGGTAGGTATCTTATGCCGGGTCTTATCAATCTGCACGTTCATCTGCCGGCAGGAGGCAAGCCGAAAAACAAGCCTCTCAAGGCAGAAAAGCTGACTAAGCTTGCGCTGTCATCGGGACTGATGAGAGAAATCGTAATCGGTATGTGCCACTCCTACGCTATGCAGGGGCTTATGGCAGGTGTAACCACCATTCGTGCCGTAGGCGGTCTCGCAGATTTTGACACTAAGCTAAGGGACAGAATAAACTGCGGAAAGCTGGAGGGCCCTCGAATTTTGGCGGCTGACTATGCTATCGGCGTTCCCCACGGTCATATGGTAGGCTCGGTAACACGACCGGCAGGCTCTGTAGAGGAGGCTGTGGCTATGGTGGACGACCTGAACAGTCACAATGTTGACCTAATCAAGCTGATGATAACCGGCGGAGTAATGGACGCAAAGGTTAAGGGTGAGCCGGGCAGACTGATGATGCAGGCAGATATGATAAAAGCGTGCTGTGACCGTGCACACAGCTATGGGCTCAAGGTAGCCGCACACGTGCAAAGCCCCGAGGGCGTACGCACCGCTGTAGAAAACGGAGTGGACTCTATTGAGCACGGCTCAACACTGACTGAACGAGAGACAGCAGCATTTAAGGCGCATAAAGCAGTAATGGTATGCACGATTTCGCCGGCACTGCCCATGGCTAAATTTGAGCGTGAGACGCTGGGCATAACCGAAGCGGTGCAGTACAATTCCAATATCGTATACAACAATATGATAGCCGGCTCAAAGACTGCTCTCGCAAGCGGAATAACCGTAGGACTCGGCACAGACACAGGCTGTCCGTACACCACGCACTACAATATGTGGCGTGAACTGCATTATTTTGAAAAGAATGTGGGAGTTACACCCGAATTTTCACTATACACGGCTACACTGAACAATGCAAAAATTTTGGGAATCGACAACATAACCGGCAGTATCGAAGTGGGCAAGTGTGCTGACATTTTGGTGTCCGACAGCAATCCGCTGGAAGACTTCAGAGCGCTGTCACAACCGTATATGGTGGTAGCTCGTGGCAAAATATACAATAATCCAAAAATCAAAAAGTATGAAAAATGCGAAACCGAGCTTGACAAATACTATGACTGAACAACAGTGTTTACATCTGCAGCTGCGAGTGCCTTGCTGATCAAACCGGTCACGGCATCTACGCCCATACCCATAAGGTCAGAGAGCCACGCACCCACAAGGTTGAAGGTCATAACAAAAATCAAACCCATAATGATAAAGCACGGAATGGCAGTATATTTCGCTGTTAAATTTTGTCTATAGCTACACTCCGCTTATGTTCTTTGCTTTCGCTGGGCTTTGTCACTGTCTGCTCGCAAACTTTTTCAATAAACGAAAAGCGCATATTTGATACAGCAGCTTTTCGGTCAAGGCCCGACTCATTTTCCATAACTCGAACAATCTCCAAAAAGGCATTTTCCTTTTCTTTGGACAGTTTCATTTCTTTTTCGAGCAAATAGTCATTTTCTATCATTTTTGTGGCAGCAAATCTGACAGGAATACCCAATGCCTTCGCCTCGGGCTCGAGCATATGTACAGCCGCATGAATACAGCGATGCACTGCTCCGACAGGCTCCTGCTTTTCCTCATTGTCGGGACAAAAATCAATCCTGACCGGTGCCTCTCCGTACCTCGCAACATGGATAGCGTGATTGATAAGCTCATCGACGCCCTCATTTTTTGCGGCAGAAATGGGAACAACCGGTATGCCGAGTATTTTTTCGAGTTCGTTTACTCTGACGGAACCACCGTTTTCTCGCACCTCGTCCATCATATTCAATGCCAAAACCATAGGAATTCCCAATTCCATAAGCTGCATTGTGAGACAAAGGTTTCTCTCCAAATTAGACGCATCTACAATGTTGATTATTCCGTCCGGATGCGATTTGAGCAAAAAATCTCTGGTTACTATTTCTTCGCTGGAATAAGGCGACAATGAATAAATGCCCGGTAGGTCCGTAACAGTGGCTTCGGGATGATTGCGTATAGTGCCGTCTTTTCGGTCCACTGTGACTCCGGGGAAATTGCCAACATGCTGATTTGCACCTGTGAGTTGGTTAAACAATGTCGTCTTTCCGCAGTTTTGATTTCCTGCAAGAGCAAATGTAAACTTTTTGCCTTTCGGCAATTCTTTTTCGTGATGATGATTGCCCTCGTCTTCCTCAAGTTCACCCTTTCTTGGGTGGGGAATATTTTCATAGTGCAAATTTTGACTTTTTTTGCACCTTTTGTTCTTTGTGATGAATGTTTTCGATTTCTATTTTTCGTGCTTCATCCAGACGGAGTGTCAGCTCATAACCACGCAGTTCAATTTGGACAGGGTCGCCCATAGGAGCTATCTTTTGGAGCGTGACTTCCGTGCCGGGTGTCAGTCCCATGTCCAACAAGTGATTTTGGAGCGCACCGTCGCCGCCAACGGTCTTGATGTATGAACTCCGCTTAGGCTGCAATCGATCCATCGTAGCCATATATTTTGTCCTCTTTTCCTTAATTTCCGTTTTACATATAAATCACACAGAGTGCAACTATAATTTTAACCGTCTATAGTCAGTCTGTATGCCTGCTGATCAATCTGTACATCGGATAAACCACAGGACCGAGATAATCTCGCATAATGGCGGTATATTCTGCCTCTGTAACAGGGTACTCATCTGGAGCGATGCAGAGCATATCATATACAACCGGTCCCTCTTTTACCTTATAATCCAACTTTTTGAAGCCGTTGCGATAATAAAAACCACAACGACGGGTACGAATATCATCATCGCCCTGTGCCTCATCTGTAGTCTCTATGTTGAGCACAAAACGACAATGGGGGTACTGCTCCTTGATTTTAGTCAAAATCTTACTGCCGTAGCCCCCGTTGCGACAGTCCGGAGAAACAGCAAGATAAAAAATATAGACTATATCATTCATTCGCACAATGTACACTGTGCCCTTGAACACACCGTACTCGGTAACAGCAAAGTAGTCAACATTTTTCTTCTTCGTTCTGCTCATAAGCATAAAGAAAGGCATACGCTCCTCTGCCGGAAAGGCAGTGAGATACAATTCTTTTGCTTTTTCTGTTAATTTTTTACCTTTTACTTTTTCTAATGTCAGCATAATAAACCACCTAAGCAAAATATAGCACAAAATACCAAAATTTTCAAGACGGCACAAACTAAATTATACGCTTTGAATGTTGAATAAAATTTGTCTTCGTGATATAATTTGTCTAAGAAAAGGAATAAGGGAGAACATAATGAACTCGTTTTTCAAAAAGGCAGAGGTTTCGCAAATGTCCGACTCCTTTTTGACAGCAATATTTGTAGTACTGTCGGGAGGCTTTCAGGACGCATATACATACATCTGCCGCGGAGAAGTATTCGCAAACGCACAAACAGGCAACATTGTGCTTATGAGCGCAAACCTCTTTCAAGGAGAGTTTAAGCACTGCATAAGATACTTGATCCCCGTGCTGTCATTTATGGTGGGTACATATGTAGCAGAAAACGTGCACTGCTGTTTTAAGCATTTAGAAAAAATACACTGGCGACAAATAATCATACTCGCCGAAATCATACTGCTGTTTTGTGTAGGCTTTATACCGCAAAAACACAATGCATTAGCCAACGCATTAGTATCCTTTGTCTGTGCTATGCAGGTGCAAACTTTCCACAAGGTAAGAGGTCACGTGTACGCATCCACAATGTGCATAGGCAATATGCGAAGCGCAATAGTATCTCTTTTCGCTTTCATCCAATACAAAGACAAAAAGATACTCCAAAAATCTTTGGTTTACTTCAGCGTAATCCTTGTGTTTGCCATAGGAGCAGGCATAGGCAGTGTGGTCACAAAGCATCTGGGCAACAAGGCTATCTGGGTATGCTGTGCATCACTGGCAATCAGCTTTTGTATGATGTTCATTGACCTGGAGGTAAACGAAAGAAGAGCCGCCAGAGCAAAGCGTGAGCGTGAAAAAATAAAAGAACAAGAAAAATAATGTAAAAAATCCGCAGGAACATACCTGCGGATTTTTCTTTTAGAACTCTATCGTTTTTGTTTCTCCGGCTTTAAAAGCAAGTGTTTTTTTAGCTTTACCGTAAGAAATATTCAATGTTTGGTCAATATCGGAGGTTATCTCGGCTGTAACCTTTTTTGTATGATTGTCCCACTGCAATTTTTTAACCACAGCACGGTTTCGTGTGCGGACACCTGTAAGTGTTCCGCTGTCAAAGCCGCTGTCAGGCAATGCCGGAAGAAGTCCTATATCGCTGTCGTGAGAATAAACAAGTGCCTCATTTACTATACCCAAATAACCGATAACAAAATCTGTACAATAGCAGCTTCCCCGGTCATAGTCGTGGTTAGTCATAAGAGAATTGTATCTAATCTTATGATTCATAAGATTAAGCAAAGCGTCGGTGAGTGAGGCAGAGTCCTTCAGTCGAGCTGAGATAAGAGAACGGTGCACAAGAGCGTGAGACGCTTCGTTTTCACTCTTTCTGTTAGCTATTGCCTGCTCGCATGCCTTGGTCAATCCGGGATTATTTTGAGTCTCGAACAAAGGCCAAACACCATAAAGGTGGCTCAAGTGTCGATGCTCATTATTCTCCTGAAAAGCGGTAGTCGCCCACTCCTTAAGAGCACCTGTATCGTCATAAAGATAAGGCGGGAGATTATTCTTCAACTCTTGCCAACGAGTTACATCCGTCTCGGGTGACACCTCCTCGGACACTGCCAAAAGCATATCAATATTGTCACGACAAGCAGAAATGTCTATAGCGCAATTTGCATCTGACGGGCTGGGATAATTCTTAGGATTATTTTCAGGGGAATAGCTGGGAAGAATACAATATTTTTCATCGGAATTTAATTCTTTCTTTCCCTTTTCGTAATGGATAGAACCGTCAGCGGCGGTATAGTACTCAGGTGTAAGCAGCTGTGCCCAATAGTTCGCCGATTTAATAAGCAGAGGATAAAGAACATCTTCCTCAAGTCTAAGATATCCACGCTTTTTGACAGCCAAAATATCCTCGTCACTCAAATCCTTTTCTGTAGGTGAGAGAACAGATTTCAACTCATTCAAATCAAACTCATCACTGAGAGGAATATTTATGTTTCCATAGGTCTGCAATGTCTCATACAGAGGCTGAATCATCCAAGAGGTACCTGCGTTCCAATATCTGAACGGATAGGGATAGCAAGTCTCGGTAATAACCGCCTTGTCGCCGTCGGTATTGACCGGTGCCTGAATAGCATCGGTATAGCCGTGGGTGGCTCTCGCATTTTCCTCCCAATCAGGGAGCTGACGGAGAATAAAATAAGTATAACCGATAGGTGTACTCGACATATTGCCGGTATTCATAGATGAGGTCTGCAGATTAACATTAGCATCCATAGTATATTTACTGCCCCAGCCCGTGTTCCACTCTCCTGTCCACATACCATAGAGACGGCTTGTAGAATAGCCGGAACAACAGAGATAGGCATATCTGCCGGCATAATATGTACGCTGCGCAAGAGCCGAATTGATTTCCTTTTTGCCCTTTTGTTCACTCAGCAGCGCCTCATTAGAAGAAGTATTATCGTCATCGAGAGTCAGAGTAACAGCATCAAACTGAGGCTGATAGAGCTTTAGATGCTCTGCCAGAGCGGTTTTATAATCAAAACTGCCGGAGGTACCATACTTTTTTGCAACAGCAGAAAGTGTAGACACGCAATCGGACACAAGAGGATACTCCTCCGTTTTGTCAAAATCGGAATAAGCACCCATATCATAGGTACGGTCACTGACAGTAATAAGATAAATGCTGTCGGCACCGCTGACCTTTACTCCCGTATTTTCACCAAAGAACTGTGATTCATCAGTCTTTTTGTCCAAAGAGATTTTTTCCTTTTTACCGTCGGTAACTATATAAGTGACAGTAGCATAGCCGCCGTTTTTCAGCTCACTGTTCTTGTAGTCGGGATAGTGAGCCACGATACCGAGGTATGAGCCGTCAGAAGCGGTAACCTTTTTATATCTTAGGTTCACCTCGTCACTGTCGCCGAAATTGGCGAGAGTTGAAATATCATCATAGGACAATGTCACAGTAGCTTTTTTGCCTGACGATGATGCAGTGAGTTCGGTAATTGACACGCCGTCTGCCATAGAAGTAAAAGATTTTCGTTCCCATGTGCCGTCTGTATCGGTATAGCGAACACCGGTTTGTGAAGTCTCGTAGTCTGTGTAAGAAACATAATCCTTTTCGTGATGCTTTTCAGACTCAACACGGAGCTGACCTCCGGGGTGATAGCGGTACACATCATCATAGCTTGCATCGTCGGTAATATCCTTTCCACTGATGATATTCTGCTTTACCGTTTCCAGCTCGTCAGAGGTATCGGGACAAGTACGCTGATTTTCATTAGGCATAATAAAGTGCATATTTTGGAAAATAAAAGTATCGCTGTAAGGAGAGCCTGAGGTAACATAACCAACCAAGCCGTTACCCGACACCATGCCTTGCCTCCATTTGTTAGTCTTATTTTTTTTGTTTTTCTTCAGCGTAACATACTCACGGGTGTATGACACCTTTGAGGTATCAGTGAACACAGACTTTAGGTCAAGGTCCTTTTTGTCAGCTGTGCAGGAACAAAAAGACAAAGTGAATGTTGCACAAAGGGCAATGCTGATAATTTTCTTTAATAAGTTTTTCATATTGTTTCTCCTAAAATTATTTAATGGGCAGAACAGCGTCGCTGTCCGGATAACCCGAATCGTACAGCACTCCTCTGATTACAGCGTCAATCTCATCCGTGCCCAGCACCTTATGCACAAGGGGAGCAATGCGGCTGTATATCGCCATAAAGGAATCATACTCGGCAGTGTCGGGAGCAAAAGGCTCGTCGCCGCCGTACATATTTGTGACGAGAGTAATAATGAAATCGGCGAGCTTTGTATCATACATTCTCGGTGCGATTTTGCTCTTACAACCTAACAGGATACCGGCTTTCTTAAATGTCAGTGAGTCGAGAATTTTACCTAAAATATTTATTGGAACAGCGAGTTTTTTCGCTTTTTCTTTCGGCAGGCTGAAGCTCTCGCTAAGCTCACAAAAGCGGTCAATATCGTGGGCGGCAGAATACAAAATGTCTTTGAGCATAAACTGAAAATGCTCTCTGAGATACTGCATATAGCCCATTGACCTTTGGTCATAATCCATATGGTCGATATGATAGGTTTTTACCGTCATACTGTCGTCTGCCAGCTCCATCTTTCTGATAGGTGACGGATAGCTGATTAGGCTGGCAGTATTTATGTCATATATCCTGCTGCCGCATTTTGCGTCTAAGTAGGCAATATTTTGCATATGTGTGTGACCGCTGATATAAAAATGCACTCCGTAAGATGCGAAAAGCTCCGCCATTTTTTCGCAATCTCCTAACATTTGGTCCTTGCAATAAAAGGCGTAAAACGGTGACGGCGGCAAAAGCGGATGGTGTCCCATAACGAGCATACGGTCTCCGCTGTCCTTGCCTGCTTGCAGCTGCTCCTTTATCCACCGGAGCTGCGGCTGAAAATAGCCGTGAAAACCGTCCTCAAACCCAATGCCGTCATCATTCAGCACGAGCAGACGGGTGCTGTCATTCAGCTTCGATACATAAGAAAATGTATCGGGGTGGCGAGCTATGGCATCATTATAACCGAACTCGCCGTAAATCTCTATCAGCTCCTCACGAGTACAGCCCTCGGTCACATATTCTCCTCGTTCTGCTGAATACGCCTTAGGCTCAGGGTGAAGGTCATGGGTGCCGGTCAGCACAAAAACACGCTTCCCGCCGTCAGTGAGACGACGCAATTTTTTCTGCAATGACAAATGTCCCACAAGCTCGCCGTCGCACACATTGTCGCCGCTGACGAGTACAATATCCGTGTCAGCATCTTTCAGCAAAAAATCAATGGTTGCATCAATAATTGCTTCGCTTTCTGCGATACACTTTTGGTCATAAGCGGCACGAGTTTCCCACTCCTTACCGGAGGCGTTCATCTCCCGTACAGGATAATAATGCAAATCGGTAATCTGATAAAATTTCATAATATCACCACTATAAAAATATCACATATAAACCCTTTAGTCAACAAAAATCCCCTTGCCCTAAGGCAAAGGGGAAAGCAGAGAAAAATTTTAGAAATTATCGAGAAGTGATTTGTAGAACTCACAGTAGTCGCCTCTGCCGTCGGCAGTGAACGCCATAGCTTCTCTCGGGTGACGATTGAGCTGACCGGTGAACATATACTGCAGGTCATAGCCCCAAACAATGCCGCTCTGCTTAAGCGGAATCATATATTTTTCGATAAAGGTCAGGAGGCTGTAGAGGCTGTACTTTGGATTTTTAAGAAATCCCAAAAGCAGCTCCATAGCACAGTTGCCGGCACCTCTGCCCATACCCATAGCGGTAGCGTCAAGATAAGACACACCGTAGGACATAGTCTCGATAGTGTTTGCAAAAGCAAGATTTTGGTTATTATGGGCGTGGAAGCCGACCTTCTTGCCGGCCTTTTCGGCATACTCAATATATTTTTGTGCCAAAGCGGCAGCATTCTCCGGATAAAGAGAGCCGTAGCTGTCAACAAGGTAAATTACATCCACATTAGATGCACAGAGCATCTCCAATGCTGTCTCAACCTGTTCATCGCTTGCCTGTGAAATAGCCATAATATTGCAGGTGGTCTCGTAGCCTAAATCGTGGAAATATTCTATCATCTCCACAGCGGCAGGAATCTGGTGAATGTAACAAGCCACACGAACCATATCTATCACGCTGTCGCTCTTAGGCAAAAAGTCTGTCTTAAAATCGCATCTGCCCACATCTGCCATAACGGAAATTTTCATATCCGAGATATTATCGCCGACTATGGCACGAATATCCTCCTCGTTGCAGAACTTCCACTTGCCGAATTTGGCAGGGTCAAAGAGGTTTTTGCTCGCCTTGTAACCGAACTCCATATAATCTACTCCGCTCTTGATATTAGTTTTATACAGTTCGGTCACGAACTCATCTGTAAATTCAAAATTATTGCACAAACCGCCGTCACGGATTGTGGCGTCCAAGACTTTTACATCGTCACGGACTGACATCAGATTGCCTTTTCTCCCAGACATAATAAATCCTCGCTTTCATGTCACTTTAGCACTTTAAAGTTTTTATGTGTTGAAGTGATTATAACACTGTCGAAATAAAATGTCAATAGAAAAATGTATAAAAATATGCTCCTACTATTATATACATTATATATATGCAAAAAAGAGACCTCTGCATTTGCAAAGGTCTCCTAAAATCATATCAGATTATCTTTTCTTTTTTGTAGAGTTACGCTCTTTTTCCTTAGCTTCTGCCTCAGCTGCAAGTTTTGCAGGAGAGCCGCAGCACTTCTTATACTTCTTGCCGCTGCCGCAAGGACATGGGTCGTTAGGACCTACCTTCTTTTCCTTACGGATAGTGGTAATCTTAACTTCTTCGTCACTGCTGGAGGAAGTAGAAGTAATCTTAGCCACAGCCTTACGCTGAACATCTGCCTTATGGCGAGGCATAAGGGTGAGCATCATTTTGGATGTATCCTCTCTGATGCAAGCGGTCATCTCATCGAACATATCGTAAGATTCCATACGGAATGCAACAACAGGATCCTGCTGAGCGTAGGAACGGAGGTGGATACCTCTCTTAAGGTCTTCCATAGCGTCGATATGATCCATCCAATAGGTATCAACATTACGCAGGAGTACCATACGAGCGAAATCCTGGAACATTTCTTCGCCGAGAATCTTGCTCTTTTCTTCGATACGCTTATGCGCTCTGTCTTGGAGAAGCTCTACAGCGTCGAGAACGGTGAGATTTTCTATATCGGTAAAGTCGTCATCGTCACAGATGAGCCATGACTTGTACTTTTCTTTAAGGCCTTCTACATTCCAATCCTCTTTTTTCTCTCCGGAGAAGTAGTTCTCTACAGTGTCCTTAATATTTTGGTCTATCATCTTTGTGATAGTCTCAGTAAGGTCAATGCCGTCGAGAACCATATCACGCTGCTTGTAAATAAGCTCACGCTGACGGTTCATAACATCGTCGTACTGGAGTGTATTCTTACGGATGCCGAAGTTACGGCCCTCTACCTTTTGCTGTGAGGACTCAATAGTCTTAGTAACGAGCTTAGATACGATAGGCATATCCTCGTCGTCTGTGAGCTTGCTCATCATACGCTGCATACGGTCGCCGCCGAACAGACGCATAAGGTCGTCCTCGAGAGAAAGGAAGAACTGGCTGACGCCGGGGTCACCCTGACGGCCGGCACGACCACGGAGCTGATTGTCGATACGACGAGCATCGTGACGCTCTGTACCGAGGATAAACAAACCGCCTGCCTTGCGTACCTTGTCTGCCTCTTCTTTAATTTCTTCTTTATACTTAGCTTCAAGCTCGATGAATGTCTTTCTTGCTGCAAGGATTTCCTCATCGTCGGTCTCTGCAAAACCGGTAGCCTCGGCAATCATCTCGTTCTTGAACTTCATCTTCTTCATCTGTGCTTTAGCCAGGAACTCTGCGTTACCGCCGAGCATAATATCGGTACCACGGCCTGCCATGTTAGTAGCGATGGTAACTGCGCCGTACTTACCTGCCTGAGCGACAATCTCAGCCTCTTTTTCGTGGTTCTTAGCATTCAGCACATTGTGAGGGATGCCAGCCTGCTTAAGCAGCTTAGACAAATGCTCTGATTTTTCGATACTGATAGTACCTACCAAAACAGGCTGTCCTTTTTCGTGACATTCTTTTATCTGCTTGATAACATTGTGGTACTTGCCCTTTTCGGTTTGGAAAATAACATCCGGTCTGTCGTCACGGATAAGAGGTTTGTTAGTCGGGATGGCAACAACATCCAGCTTGTAGATTTCATCAAACTCGTTAGCCTCTGTAGCGGCAGTACCTGTCATACCGGACAGCTTGTCGTACAGACGGAAGTAGTTCTGGAAGGTGATAGTAGCGAGAGTCTTGCTTTCGTGCTCAACCTTTACGCCCTCTTTTGCTTCCAATGCCTGATGGAGACCTTCGTTGTAGCGACGGCCCTCCATAATACGACCGGTAAACTCATCGACAATCTTAACCTGACCGTCTTTTACTACATAGTCGATATCACGAGTCATAACACCGTAAGCCTTTATGGCTTGGTCAATATGGTGGCGGAGAGTAGTATTTTCGATGTCCATAAGGTTTTCTACCTTAAAGAATTCCTCTGCCTTTTTGATACCGCTCTTAAGGAGTGTGGCTGTCTTAGCCTTTTCGTCTACAACATAGTCGCCGTCGTAGTTTTCTTCGGTATCTTGCTTGTCGTCGGTCTTAGCAACCTTGACCATAGTAAGAGTCTTGGCAAAAGCGTTGGCCTGACGATAGAGGTCTGTGGACTGGTCGCCCTTGCCGCTGATGATAAGAGGTGTACGAGCCTCATCAATAAGGATGGAGTCAACCTCATCGACGATAGCAAAAATGTGTCCTCTCTGAACCTTACGCTCTTTGTAAGGAACCATATTGTCACGAAGATAGTCAAAGCCCATCTCGTTGTTGGTACCGTAAGTAATGTCGGAGTTGTATGCCTCCTGACGCTCACCGTCACTCTTTTCGTGAATAATAAGACCTACTGAGAGACCGAGGAATCTGTAGAGCTTGCCCATCCACTCGGAGTCACGCTTTGCAAGATAATCGTTTACGGTAACGATATGAACGCCCTTGCCTGTAAGTGCGTTAAGATAAGCAGGGAGAGTAGCAACGAGGGTTTTACCTTCACCTGTTTTCATCTCTGCGATACGGCCCTGGTGGAGAACGATACCACCGATAAGCTGAACATCAAAGTGGCGCATACCGAGCACACGGTCGGAAGCCTCACGGCACACTGCGAATGCGTCGGGCAATATGTCGTCCAAAGTTTCGCCCTTTGACAGTCTTTCTTTCAATAATTTTGTTTGGGATGCAAGCTCCTTGTCATCCATTTCTTTGTACTTGCTCTCCAAAGCGTTGATTTTGTCAACGGTCTTTTTGAGCTTTTTAACCTCTTTTTTGGAATAATCGCCAAAAATTGCGGTTACAAATTTGTTTGCCATCTATTTCACCTCTTGGTTTATTTGCGTTTAGATACCAAAATATTTTATCATACTTTAGTCTTATTGTCAAACTAAATAAATAATATAATATATATTTATTATTTTTTGGCACTTGTGCTCTGCGTTTTTTTGCCTACAATGGTCTGAACGGCACCTAATGCACCGCCGCTGACAGCATCCTCGGAGGCATCATCAAAATTGAGAACAAGATTATGTTTGCTCTGTGTGATGCTGATTTCGAGGGTTGTATCGATTTTTGTATTCACCTTAGATATATTGTCGGTCAAATCGGCGAGCGAAGTATTAAGAAATTCGTCGTCATTGAGCTTTTGAAGCAGTTGAAGATTGCTGTATTTGCTCGTAACATCCACGGCAAAGGAAGACGCAACGGACTGCAAGTCTTTGTTTGTGATGTGGACAGTGACAGTCTTTTTGGTCAAATCCACGGACTGAACCTCCATCTCCAAATCGGCAAAAATACTCTTGCCCAAATCGGAAAACTGGCTCTTGTTCTTCGCAAGATTAAGAATATATGTGAGAGTGCTGCTCTTTACATATTTTTCTAGCTTTTTTCGGTCAAAATCACGGAGTGCCTGCTGCACTGTAGCCACGGTCTCGGTGACATTATCCTCGGTCATTTTTGCACCGCCGGAACAAGCGGAAAAGCCTGCAACAATACACAGGCACAGGAGCACAGCCACTGTTTTCTTTAGAATATTTTTCATAAAAATACCTCATCATAGTATAGTATTGAATCAGCGATTTTTGACATCGCAATACAATTATATAGTTTAGGCACGGTCAATGCAACCGCAAAAGTAAATTTTAACAAAAAAATTGCAATTTGAAACACTATATGGTATAATCACCGTGATTACATACTCTATATATTGGGATGTTATGCCCACAGAGGCAGAGTAGGATGTCATCGAGGACGAATAAATGAAAGAATTTTTGAATAAGTATTTCGGTCCTACGAAGTGGAAAAGGCTGTTTGACATAGTTTTTTCTTTCTTGGGACTAATATTGCTGTCGCCGCTTTTTTTGGTGATATGCACAATCAACTTTTTTACACCGGACTGCAAGGTATTTTTCAGCCACGAACGCAGAGGACGAAAGGGTAAACCCTTCAGGATTTACAAGTTCCAAACTATGAAAAACAGTACACCTAACTGCGCTACAGGCGAGCTGGAAAATCCCGAGCAATACATCACAAAGTTCGGCAAAATACTGCGAAAAACCAGTCTCGACGAGCTGCCGCAGCTATGGAACATACTGAAAGGTGATATGAGCTTTGTCGGTCCGAGACCTCTCATCTCAAGTGAAATAAGGGCTCACAGACTTAGGCTGGAATACGGTGTATACCGTTTTCGTCCCGGGCTGACCGGATGGGCACAAATCAACGGTCGTGACGACATCTCGATTATGAAAAAGATGAAGCTTGACAAGGAATACTGCGACAAATGGAGTCTCAAACTGGATTTGATTATCCTGATACGCTCCGTAGGTACAGTAATCACCCAAAAGGGCTTTAGAGAAGGCAAAATACACAGAAGATAAACTATCGAAAGAGCGAATAATATGGAAAGAAATTTTATCGACGGATATACAGAATGGCAGGCAAACCCGGAGATTGTGGGCGTAAACAGGATGCCTCAGCACGCTACGCTGATGCCATACGAAAATTTTGACGAGGCGAAAAAGGCGGACAGATATGCGTCCTCCCGCTGCAAGCTGCTGAACGGAAAATGGAAATTCAAGCTGTACAAAAACTACGCATACAAGCCGTCGGACTTTGCACAGCCACACTACGATGCACACAACTGGGACAGCATTATCGTGCCGGGTTCCTGGCAGATGCAGGGCTATGACCAGCCACAATACTGTAATGTGCGCTATCCATGGGAGGGCAGCGAGGACATTTGTCCTCCTAATGCACCCACAAAGCACAATCCGGTGGGCTGTTATCTGAAGAAAATACACATCAACGCCGCCGCGCTCCAAAAAAGAATTGTTCTCTGCTTTGAGGGTGTTGAGTCGGCATTCTATCTGTACATAAACGGAGAGAGAGTAGGATACAGCGAAAGCTCATTCAACCGTGCCGAATTCGACATCAGCCGTCATCTGCACGAGGGCTCAAACACTATCGGAGTAGAAGTATATCGCTGGTGCACGGGCAGCTGGCTGGAATGCCAGGATATGTGGCGACTGGGCGGCATATTCCGTGACGTATATATCTACACCACCGAAAAGGAATATATCCGTGACTTTGAAATTCACGCAGAGCCAGACGCACAGCTCCACGACGGATACCTCAATGTGACTGTAAAAACAAACGGCTCCTACGAGGGACTGAGCATAGATATGAATGTACTTGACCACGAGGGTGCAATGGTGGCACTGGACAGTCAGTATGCCAGCGAGGAGCACATCACCGAGATGAAAGCTATCGTAACCAATGTAAACCCGTGGAGCGCAGAAAAGCCGTATCTCTACACAGTGGTACTGACACTGAAAAACAACGGTGTGCCTATCGAGTATATTTCACAAAAGGTAGGCTTCCGCACAGTTGAAATCAAAGACGGCATAATCAGAATAAACGGCCGCCGTGTAGTATTCAAAGGTACTAACAGACACGAATTTGACTGTCACACAGGCAGATACATTGCCGAAGATGTTATGCGCCAAGACATAGAACTGATGAAGCAAAACAACATCAACGCAGTACGCACATCGCACTATCCAAACACGCCGAGATGGTATGAGCTGTGCGACGAATACGGACTCTATGTAATCGACGAAAACAATATGGAAACCCACGGCACAGGATGGTCAACCATAATCGGCTGTCCTCAGCTTCCCGGCTCTCGTCCCGAGTGGGAAAAAGCTTGTATGGAACGAATCAAGGCTCTCTATCACAGAGATAAAAACTACACCTGCGTAGTGAGCTGGTCACTGGGCAACGAATCTTTGGGCGGCGAAACCCCAAAGAAAATGTACAAATGGATAAAGAGCATCGACAAATCTCGCTTTGTTCACTTTGAGTGCTACAAAGCACCGGACGAAAAAGACATATCCGATGTGCAATCCAGAATGTACGCCCGTCCCGACGAATGTGAGGAATACGCATTATCCGGCAGAGACGGCAGACCGTTCATACTCTGCGAATACACTCACGCAATGGGCAACTCTTGCGGCTCCACAGACGAATACACTTCGCTGTGGGACAAATACGCTTGTCTGCAGGGCGGATTTGTGTGGGATTGGGTAGACCAAAGCATACTCACCAAAGACGAAAACGGAACAGAATATCTTGCGTACGGCGGCGATTTCGGCGAAAATCCTCACGACGGACATTTTTGTGGCAACGGACTGCTGTTCGGCGACAGAAAGGTTACACCGAAGCTGGCTGAAATCAAGAGACTGTACCAAAACATAGACATAAAAGCCATCGATGCCGAAAAGGGCATAATTGAGCTGTGGAACAAAAACCTGTTCAGCGACCTTAACGAGTACGAAATGTACTGGTGCCAATGCTCAGACAAGGGAATTTTCCGTGAAGGCACAGAAATAATAGACCTTGAGCCACAAGACAAAAAAGTTATCGACTTAGAGCTGAACAAAGTATCAAATGACGAATGTTATCTGAACATTGAATTCCGCACAAAAGATGACAATCTCTGGAGCAAGGCAGGTCATCAGGTGGCTAAGGCGCAGTTTGTAATCAACGAATTTGAAAACACCTATGACGAGCTTGAGGAGGATTTGCCTCTGTTGGTGGACGACACCTACGGCTCGCTGAGAATAATCAGCGACGACGCAATCATTCGCTTTGAGCGCAGAGAGCGCAATCAGCTGTACTCAATCAAGATAGGCAACGAAGAACTGCTACAACAGCCAATGAGACTGAACTTTTGGAGAGCGCTGACAGACAATGACAGAGGCTCAAGAGCAGGCAGCAGACTGGGCTGCTGGAGAGATGCAGGCGACACTCCCGGCATATTCAACAACACAAAGTGGCACATAGAAAACTATCAGATACTGGATGACGGCAAAAAGGTAGTAGTCACCGGCGGTGCAACAATATGCACACAGCCGGAGTCTAAAGCAGTAGTTATCTACACCATCACCTCAAAAGGTATTGGGATAGATATGCAGTTTATACCTAACTCGGAGCTGCCGGAAATTCCTGAGGTCAGTCTGCTGTTTGAACTGCCAAAGGATTTTGAAAACATAACATATCTCGGTGCAGGACCTGACGAAAACTATATCGACCGCAAAAATGCAGCCGACATAGGTCTGTACAACACCACTGTCAGCGATATGTGGGTAGACTATCTCAAGCCGCAGGAATGCGGAAACCGCACCGGCGTAAGATATGCAACTCTGGTGGGTGACAAGAAGGTATTTACCGTAGTGGCTGAGCCTGTTATGGAGCTGAATGCGTGTCACTGGCTGCCTAAAGAAATAGAAAATGTTTGGCACCAAAAAGACATGCCCGAATACAACAAAACGGTGGTACGCTGTATTGCAAGACAGCAAGGTATCGGCGGATATGACAGCTGGGGAGCACACTGCAACGAGAAGTACAAAAACAAGACAGACCGCACCTATAGACTCAAATTTCAAATTAGATTTTGATATGAGACAAAGTAACCGAATATGAGTCAAATTATTCTTGACAAAACAAAAGCCAAGTATTATATTTGTATATACATGAAAACAACTGAACGAATGTCTATTATTTAAACTACGTGTGAGAGAGGTAAGCAAAATGTCATTCAAAGAAAGTGTCACTAATGTGGCAGTAGAATGGGCAATAAAATACGCCCGTAAGGATTTTGACCGCAATGCGCCGAGAATCCTCAAATTAGTCGAAAAGGCTGATGTAAAAAAAGTAAACCGTTCTACCTACGCAGGACTGCACAAGGTTATGGACGATCCTAATAATAACTGGATGAAATTTGCAAAAGATATTATTTGCAACACAGACGAACACATAATCAAAAAGATTGTTCCGCCGCTGCTGAACATAGCTATCAACAGCTACACAAAGCGTATGGAAAGCATCGAAAAATACGGCTGTAACGTACCGTGGGCTATCCTTATGGACCCAACAGCAGCCTGCAACCTGCACTGTACCGGATGCTGGGCAGCAGAATACGGTCACACAAGCAGCCTGTCCTATGATGATTTGGCAAGAATCATCCGTCAGGGCAAGGAGCTGGGTACATATATGTACCTCTACACCGGCGGCGAGCCTACTATGAGACGCAAGGACCTTATGCGTCTGTGCCGTGAAAATCCGGACTGCGCATTCCTCAGCTTTACTAACGGAACACTTATCGACGACAGCTTTGCCGACGAAATCAGAGAAGTGGGCAACTTCTATCCTGCATTCTCTATCGAGGGCTACGAGGAAGAAAATGACTTCCGCCGTGGCGAAGGCACCTTCAAGCGTTGCACAGCTGCTATGAAGAGACTTAAGGACAGAGGTGTACCGTTCGGTGCATCCCTCTGCTACACAAGCAAGAACACCGATGTACTCGCATCAGACGAATATATGGATTGGCTTATCGAGCAGGGCGTTAAGTTCGCTTGGTTCTTCACCTATATGCCTACAGGCAACGGTGCCGTAACCGACCTTATGGTCAGCCCCGAGCAGAGAGCACTTATGTACAAAAAGATGCACGAGTGGAGAAAGACAAAGTCAATCTTTGCTCTGGACTTCTGGAACGACGGCGAATATGTACAGGGTTGTATCGCAGGCGGTCGTCACTACTTCCACATCAACTCTAACGGTGACTGTGAGCCTTGTGCTTTTGTTCACTATTCAAATGTAAACATCAAGAATGTATCCGTACTGGAAGCATTGCAGAGCCCGCTGTTTATGGCATACAAGCGTAATCAGCCGTTCTCAAACAATATGCTCCGTCCTTGTCCGGTACTCGACAACCCGGGCGCTATCAGCAAGATGGTAGCAGAAACAGGTGCATACTCCACAGAGATGCAGCATCCGGAAACTGCAAATGAGCTGTTCGACAAGACTGTCGAGCACGCAAAGGCATGGAAGGTAAAGGCTGACGAGCTGTTCGACCGTGACAAATTCATCGCTAAGCACGTTAAGGACGAAAATATGTACAACTACGAAATTGACGACAGCGAGAGAGAATTCAAGGAATTTGAAAAAACCGAAGAAGAATAAAAACAATATATAAAAATTAGGGGGCATATCTGATGATATGCCCCCCTGAGTCATTTATAAAAACGGAGAAAATTATGTTTGGTTTTGCAAAAAAGGGAAAAATAGAATACATAATAGCCGGTCTCGGAAATCCCGGAAAGAAGTATGAGAGCACAAGACACAACGCCGGATTTATGGCGATGGACCTGCTGGCTGAGAAAGAAAATTTTGAATACAAAAAAACAAAATTTCATGCACTCATAGCCGATGAAGTAATAGACGGCACACGCTGTCTGCTGATGAAACCGCAGACAATGATGAACAACAGCGGCGAGGCGATAATGGAGGCTGCCGAATACTATAACATACCAAACGAGAATATAATAATACTGTATGATGACATAAGTCTGGATGTAGGCAAGACGAGAATCAGACGCAAAGGCTCGGCAGGCGGACACAACGGCATAAAGAGCATCATCTCCTGCATCAGCGGAGAGGATTTTCCGAGGGTAAAAATCGGCGTGGGCAAAAAGCCCAATCCACAATACGATTTGGCCGCCTGGGTTTTGGGCAATTTTCCCAAAGAACAACAAGAAGATTTGGGCAAAGCGCTGAAAAACGCAATAGAAGCGGCAAAGCTGATAACAAAGGGCAAAACCGAAAAGGCAATGAACCTGTACAACTCGTAACATAATGGGAGAAATATATGTCCTGTTTTTCTAACATACTAAAAAAGAGCAATGAATTTTGCGAGCTCGACTCGGCTGTCGCCACACTCAATGCACCTACGGGAGCGGTGGGACTGCCTGACATAAACAAAGTGCTCACCGTACACGCACTGTGCAAGGAGCAAGGCAAAAAAGCATTTATACTCACACCCGACGAAGCAAGTGCAGTCAGATTTTACGAAAATCTGAGTCAAATGCAGGAGGGCGTACTGCTGTACCCAAAGAGAGAATTTACTTTTCTCGAGGTGGAGGGCATCAGCCGTGAGTACGAGCAGCTCCGACTGGGCGTGCTAAAAAAAATAATAGCTGGCAACTACACTGCCGTAATCGCCTCGGTGGGAGCAGCGGTACAAAAGACCATGCCGCCCAACGCACTGAAGGAGCGTTCATTCACCATCACCACAGGAGAAGAAATCAGCATAGACGAAACGGTTGAAAAGCTGATAAAAGCAGGCTATTCCCGATTTGACCAAGTAGACGGAACGAGCCAATTTTCTGTCCGTGGCGGACTGATAGACATTTTTTCGCCCGGCAGTGACGAGCCGGTGAGAATAGAGCTGTGGGGTGACACCGTAGACAGCATAACCTCATTCGATATAGCCACACAGCGCAGGTCGGATATGGTAGACAAGATAGATATTATTCCTGCCACCGAGGTACTGTTCACAACCAAAGAGGAGCAGGCTAAGCGTATAGACGCTCTCGCCTCTACACTAAAAGGGAAAGCGATAAAAGCAAGAGAAAAGCTCTATGCCGACAGCGAAAAGCTGAAGCAAGGGCTTAATCTCCACTGCAACGACAAGTATCTGCCTTTGGCTTATGATTCTGACGGGCTGTTTGACTATGCCGACGGACTGCTATTTTCCTGCGAAAGTGCAAAAATAAAAGAAAAGCTGCTCAATCAGACAAAAATAGCCGCCGAGGAGCTGAAATGGATGCTCGACGACGGTGTACTGTGCAAAGGGATAGACAAATTTTCGCTGGACTTCAACGACTTATGTAATCAATATGAAAAGCACAAAGCAATCTATCTTGACAGTATGCCGAGAGGCAGCTTTGACACGCCGGTGGGACACCTTGCCAACTTTGTGTGCCAAAGCTCAAATGTGTGGTCGGGAACGCTGTCACAGCTAAATGACGAACTGTTCCCACTGCTCAAGACAGGCTATGCGGTATGTATTATGGCAGGCACCTCTCGTGCCGGCAAGGCTTTGGCATACGACATAAACGAAATGGGCTTTAATGCAATATTCTGCGAAAAGCGTCCCAACGAGTTCCAAAAAAACACGGTCACTGTATTGACCGGAACGCTGTCCGCAGGTTTTCAGCTCAGCGGCGTAAAGTTTGCGCTGATAACCCACGCAAAGACCAACCAAGCCAAAAAGAAGCACAAAAAGGTGTCATCAAAGGACGCCATACACTCTCTAGATGAGCTGACTGTAGGTGACTACATAGTCCACAATGTACACGGAATAGGCATATTCGAGGGTATTCAACAGTTGGATATTCAAGATGTACGCAAGGACTATATCAAAATAAGCTACGCAAAAGGCGACACGCTCTATGTGCCTGTAACACAGCTGGATTTGGTATCAAAATATATAGGGCCAAAAGATGACTCAAAGGTAAAAATCACACGACTGGGCTCGGGAGATTGGCAAAAAGCTAAGGCTAAAGTCTACGCCTCGGTTCAGGATATGGCAAAGGAGCTGATAGCGCTCTACGCAAAGCGAATGAGCACAAAGGGCTACCAATTTTCTGCCGACACGGATATGCAGAGAGACTTTGAGCTGAGATTTGAATATGAAGAAACCGAGGATCAGCTCCGCTGTGCAGACGAAATTAAGGGCGATATGGAAAAGCCTGCGCCTATGGACAGACTTCTGTGCGGTGATGTAGGATTCGGCAAAACCGAGGTTGCTCTCCGTGCCTGCTTCAAATGTATAGGCGACGGAAAGCAATGCGCCATACTCGTGCCCACAACGGTGCTGGCAATGCAGCACTTTCAGACTGCTATGAAAAGGCTGGAGCCGTTCCCCGTCAGAGTAGAAATGCTGTCGAGATTTGTGTCACCGGCTAAACAAAAGCAAGTGCTGGAGGATTTGGCAGAGGGCAAAATCGACCTGCTTGTAGGCACACACCGAATCATCAGCAAGGATATAAAATTCAAAGATTTAGGTCTTCTTGTAGTAGATGAAGAACAAAGATTCGGCGTGGCGCAAAAAGAAAAAATAAAAGAAAAATTTCCAAGAGTAGATGTGCTGACGCTGTCGGCTACACCTATACCACGAACACTGAATATGGCAATGAGCGGTATCAGAGATATGTCGCTGCTGGAGGAAGCACCCGGCGACCGCAGACCTGTACAGACATATGTGGTTGAATACGACTTCGGAATTCTCGTGGAGGCTATGGAAAAAGAGATGGCACGAGGCGGTCAGTGCTACTATCTCCACAACAATATCGACACCATAGACCATATGGCAGTCCAAATCAAAAAAGCGATACCCGACGCAAGAGTGGGCGTGGCTCACGGCAGAATGAGTGAGGAACAGCTCAGCGATGTGTGGGAGGACCTAATCAACGGTGAGATAGATATACTCGTCTGCACCACGATAATAGAAACAGGTGTGGATGTGTCAAATGTAAACACGCTGATAATCGAAAATGCAGACAGAATGGGACTGGCACAGCTGCACCAAATCCGAGGCAGAGTAGGCCGTTCCTCTCGCAGAGGCTACGCATACTTTACCTTCACTCGAGGAAAAGAGCTGAGCGAAATTGCCACAAAGCGACTTGAGGCAATAAGAGAATACACAGAGTTTGGCTCCGGCTTTAAAATCGCAATGCGAGATCTCGAAATCCGTGGCGCCGGCTCACTGCTCGGCAACAAACAGCACGGTCATATGGAGGCTGTGGGATACGATATGTACCTAAAACTGTTAGAAGAAGCCGTGGCAGAAGAAAAGGGCGAAAAGGAGCACGACGAAAAGGAAAGAGAATGTCTGATAGACCTTCCTATAGATGCGAGCATACCGAACGAATACATTTCTTCCACACCGCAAAGGCTGTCTATGTACAAAACTATCGCCGCCATACGCACCGATGCAGACGCAAACGATGTATATGACGAATTGACGGACCGATTCGGCGTACCGCCGGCAGAGGTTTACGGTCTGGTAGACATTGCACTGCTGCGTAACAAGGCGCAGGCTCTCGGTATTTTTGAAATAAAACAAAGAGGCACCGCCATAAACTTTTACCCCGATGATGTAAAGGTAGAATATCTTGTGGCGCTGAACGAAAAAATGAGAGGCAGGGCAAAATTCACCTCTGCCAAAAAGCCGTACATCTCCGTCACAATAACGGGTGAGACACCGCTTGACACCGTTCGTGAAACCTTGAATATTTTGGAAAATGCAAAAAAAGAATAAAAATATACACCTTGGTTAATACTTTAACCGAGGTGTTATTTATGTCTACATCAAAATCCAACAAAAAAGAAAATAAAAATGTAAAGGCGCTGTTTTCGGTAATCTGCCTGTGCATAATTGCGCTGGGACTAATTGTATATTTTTCGGCTAACACAAAGGACAGCAAAAAGCACGACACGGTGAACGAAAACACTACCGTGACGGAAACCACAGACGCACAGCACGCAGTGACTGTGACCGAAACCACAACAAAAGCGACCACAAAAAAGAAGAAAAAAACCACAAAGCCGTCCACTATGGAAAACAACAAAAACAATACGCCCTACAAAAGCTATTACACATATCCTCTGACAGAAGCAATCTCAAAGGGCTACAGCGAGGAACTGCAATACAATGATGTGATGGGTGACTACAGGGCACACGCCGCTGTAGATTTTTCCGGCAAAGAGGGCGACACCGTGCAGGCAATCAACGACGGTCTGGTGACCAGCGTTTATACCGACAATCTATACGGTCAGGTAGTCCAAATTGACCACGGCGGAAAGCTGATAGGAATATACTG
Organism: uncultured Oscillospiraceae bacterium; assembly: GCA_900548085.1. Lineage (GTDB taxonomy): Bacteria > Bacillota > Clostridia > Oscillospirales > Acutalibacteraceae > Eubacterium_R. Next base: position 27,285 of record URJF01000001.1, read on the forward strand.
CGGTCTGGAGAGCGTTAGTGTAAAGGCCGGTAAATATGTATCTATCGGCGACAAAATCGGAACACTGGGCAAAGTGCCCTGCGAATCCTCGGAGGGAGCACATCTGCACCTGATAACAAAATATGACGGCAAGACGGTAAATCCTCTGGATGTAATGAGCAAAACCGAATAGAAAAATACGGCAAAGGTTGTGCGACCTCTGCCGTATTTTTTTGTTATTTATCCACCACTACATTGTCGGGATTATATGAACTGTCAAGCACTTTTATAGCCGCCTCAGTAGAGGACGGAATTGTCTTCAGCTTATCGCTGTCGGCAGACTTAGTCTGTAAATAGGTGACAGAATAGTCAGTGTCATAGGTCTCCTCGCCGTCAAAAAACGGAACAGCGAAGCCGTGCTTAAAAGTAAAACTCTCCTTAGACACCTGAGTGTCGTCAAAATAGTATCGAGTATAGCCGTATCTGCGCTGATAAAACGCCTTTTGCTCCGGCTCAAAGGCAGTACCGTTAAAGCTCAAAATCTTTGAAGTGGCAGAAACAACTCTGCCGTACTCCTCTACGATGAAATCGTTAGAGCACCAATAATACTTTTTGCCGTCCTGCTTTGTGACAAAGTAGACATCGGTATCATTATTGAGCTTGTTGGACAAGCCCTCATCATAGTACACTTGGAAGGCGGTACTGCCATTCCAAGTATATATGCTGCAAAAATACTTATCTACAGCGCCTGCAATATAGTTGCCGTCAGAATCCTCTTTGCGCTGGCTGACAGTCCTGCGATAAACGGTCAAAAGCTCGTCTGTACCGTCGCCGTCAAAATCCATAAGCTTAACTACAGCGAGGCCGTCAATATATGCCTTATCGCCCTTGTCCACAAATTTTGCGACACCGAACTTTTGGTTCAAATCACGGACAATATCATAATATGCGCCTTTCAAATTGCCCTTGTTACTCGTCTCAGTGACAGTCTTTTCCTCATCGGAGGTAAAGGAGTCTATTGCAGTGGCTACGGAGTCTGAGGTGTTATATGCCGCAGTCTCACGGAGAACAGCCATTCTTATACGCTCAAAGTCATCTGTGTTCTTCTTTTTGCCCACAAAAAAAGTATCGGACACGATATCGTATGTGCAAGTGTCGTCTTTTTTGAACTTATTACCCTTTAGGGCATATAGGGTAACCTTAGTCACATCTTTTTCGTCATGCTTGCCGATATAATATTTGCCGTGATGGTAGTAAAGGGTGGTCCAAATATCGTCCTTTTCGTCATCGGTTTGGTACATAGAATCCTTGTACATCAGGCCGAACTTCTTGCCCTGAAATCCCCAAACCTCTACAAAATATTTGTTGTTGTCATTATATCCTAAGAGCAGCTCACTCTTTCCGTCGCCGTCAAAATCCACCTCACGGACCAGACACAAACCGGTGAGACGATAGCCGCTGACACCGTATGTATCGAGATTTTCGTAGCTGCAATTTCCGTACTCGCCGACATATTTTGTGCAAATCTTGCCGGCGTTCACATCGAACTCCTGCTCACGCTTATTCTCGCTACCGATGGATACCATAAAACTGATAACTGCCACAAGAATAATGACAACGGCAACGAACAGACACATCTGCAGTGCTAATTTTTTAGGCTCAAACTTCCGTTCTTCCTCAAACTTTTCTTCGCTCTGCTTAGCTATAGCAACGGCAACACGCTTGGTTTTGCCTGCAAATTTCTTAATATCACGGGACAGCTTTTCTTCCGCCTCGTGCACGGTGCCGCTATGATTGTTTTTGCTGTGACTGTGATTGTGCTCAGCTTTTTTTCTGACCGGCTTTTCGATATTTTCGTCGTCAAAATAGTTGTAGCGCTTCTTCACATCGGCACCTCCCTTTTGTCACATTTTCATCATTCTACCACATATGACAAAAATAAGCAAGCAACATATTATATATCCCTCAGGCAGTCTCAAAACTCGGTGCAAATCAGCTTTTTGCAATCGGGATAAGAATAGTCCCATCTGTCCGTGTGACTGCCGGAGACGAAGTACCTAAGCTCCTTTGGGTGACGCTCAATGTCAAAACTCTCTACTATGACCAGCTTTATTTTCATTTTTTCGGGAATAATGGATTTTACAAAAACAGACACGGCCTGCCCTACCTCCACATCATATCCCGGCTCTGCAAGTCCTGCCAAATTGGGCATAAGCTCCACAAATACGCCATACTCCTCAAGACTGCGGACTACTCCCGTAACGGTTTCGCCCACAGAAAACAGGGCGGCATTTTCGCACCAAGTTCCCAAAAGCTCCTTTAGCGAAAAAGTCAGTTTTTCCGGTTCTCTCTTTCGGAGAACAGCCTTTATTTTTTCGCCCGGATACAATCGCTCCGAGGGGTGATTGATGCGTGACACGGACAGCATATCAATGGGGATAAGAGAATTTATACCTGCTCCAATGTCAATAAAAGCACCGAACTGCTCCAAATGAGTAACAACAGCGTCGATAACATCGCCCTGTCGAAGAGTATCTATACAGTCTCGCATACACTCCAGCTGTACCATCCGACGAGAAAGAATGGCAGACACCAAGCCGCTGTCATCACGGTGGAAGCCGATAATCTTAAAGCACACGGTCTTGCCCACCTTTGAGATAAGAGCAATGTCACGGACTGTACCCTCACGGATACCGAGTGCGCCCTCCTCTCGTGGAATTATGCCTCTCACTGCGCCCAAGTCTATATGTAGGTTGTGACCTCGGTCGCAGAGCAAAACTTTGCCCTCCACGACTTCGCCGCTTTTCATTGCCACCTTAACCTCCTCTGCCGAGGCAAAAGTTTTTGTAAGTCGGGGATTAGTGCCTTCGGGATAATAAATCATAAAATTCATTCCTTTTTTACTACAAAAATTCGTACTTAATAATATGAGTCGAAGGCGTTATTTATGTTGATAACAGCATAAAATAGTGATATAATGTATTAGATTAAAAATGACAGCGGTGAGAAAATGAACATTCAAGTAGGAGACAAAATAACTATGAAAAAGCCACACCCCTGCGGCTGCAAGGAATTCTCCGTACTCAGAGTCGGAATAGATTTCAAAATCAAGTGCGAGGGCTGCGGCAGAGAAGTAATGGTTCCCCGTAGCAAGCTGGAAAAGAATATAAAGGGCATAAACCTTTAGCAACGAAGTGCAAAAATACAACAATCAGGAGGGAACACAATGTTTGAAAAATTACAAGAGGTAGAAAAAAGATACGAAGAAGTGAACGAGCTTATCTGCAAGCCGGAGATTATCGCCGACATGGAGCAGTACACAAAGCTGATGAAAGAGAACAAACATCTTGAGCCGGTAGTAGAGAAGTTCAGAGAATACAAAAAGACAAAGAAAACCTACGAGGAGTCCAAAGAATTGCTGGGTGACAGCAGTCTGGACGACGACTTTGCCCAAATGGTAAAAGAAGAATTTGAGCAGAGCAAGGAGGATTTGGACAGAATCAACGAGGAGCTGAAAGTATTGCTTCTCCCTCGTGACCCTAACGACGACAAGAATGTTATTATCGAAATCCGTGGAGGAGCCGGCGGCGAGGAGTCGGCACTGTTCGCAGGAGTGCTGTACAGAATGTACAGTATGTATGCCGAATCAAAAGGCTTTAAGACAGAGGTGTTGTCTGCCAGCGAAACAGGTTTGGGCGGATATAAGGAAATCAGCTTCAGTATCAGCGGAGACGGTGCATACAGCCGATTCAAATTTGAGAGCGGCGTTCACAGAGTACAGCGTGTACCCGAGACCGAAAGCCAGGGCAGAATCCACACATCGACCACCACGGTAGCTGTACTGCCGGAGGCTGACGACATAGATTTTGAAATAAACGAAAAGGATTTGCAGATAGACACCTTCCGCTCCAGCGGTGCAGGCGGTCAACATATCAACAAAACATCATCGGCTATCCGTATCACCCACATACCCACGGGAACAGTGGTAGAGTGCCAGGACCAAAGATCACAGCACCAAAACAAAGAAAAGGCTATGATGGTGCTCCGTGCGAGACTGTACGACGCCGAAAAGGCTAAGCACGATGCCGAAATCGCAGGCGAGCGCAAGGCACAGGTGGGCACAGGCGACAGGTCGGAGCGTATCCGCACCTACAACTACCCACAGGGCAGAGTGTCAGACCACAGAATCAATCTCACTCTATACAAGCTCGAGCAGATACTCAACGGAGATTTGGACGAGCTTATCGACGCACTTATTACTGCAGACACGGCAGAAAAGCTAAAGGCGTCGGGAGAGGAATAAGTCACAAATGGAGACTAAATTATTTTCCACTGCCAAAAGCGATATAGCCGAGGCAGGCAGGATACTTGCCGACGGCGGTTTGGTTGCATTTCCCACGGAGACTGTGTACGGTCTGGGTGCGAACGCACTGAACGAGCAGGCAGTAAAGAACATATACATAGCTAAGGGCAGACCCAGTGACAACCCGCTGATAGTCCATATCGCAAAAAAAGAGGACATCGTACCTTTGGTGCAAGAGGTTACGCCTAATGCTAAGGCACTGATGGACGCATTTTTCCCGGGTCCGCTGACTATAATACTCAACAAAAGCGACAAAATAAACAAGACCGTGTCCGGCGGTTTGGACACGGTGGCAATCCGTATGCCCGAAAACAAAGTAGCCAACGCACTGATAGCAGCGGCAGGAGTACCCATTGCGGCACCGAGTGCAAACACCTCCGGTCTGCCGTCACCCACCAGAGCAAAATATGTTATAGATGATATGATGGGCAAAATAGACGGAATAATGGACGGCGGCGACTGCAAGTTCGGTGTGGAGTCCACAGTAATAACTTTGGCAGGCGAAACACCTGTTCTTCTTCGTCCGGGCGCAATAACAAAAGAGATGATAGAGTCTGTAATAGGCGAAATCACCGTGGCTCCGGCTGTGCTGGAGGGAATGAAAAACGACGAGGTGGCGGCGTCACCGGGAATGAAATACAAGCACTACGCACCAAAGGCAAGAGTTGTAATCGTAAACGGTACAAAAAAGCAGTACGAAAACTTTGTAAACTCAAGGAAAAACGCCTTTGCTCTGTGCTTTGAGGACGACGATATCACTATACCTCACATCACCTACGGCAAGGCTGACGACGATTTGTCTCAGGCGAGAGAGCTTTTTGACGCCCTCCGTGAGTTAGACGAAAATGGAGCAAAAAAAGTGTATGCCCATATTCCTCACAAGGACGGTGTTGGAATGGCTGTGTACAACCGCCTTATCAGAGCGGCGGCATTCAACATAATCGACCTGACAAAAACATATACCATCGGTCTCACCGGTCAAACCGGCGCAGGCAAAAGCTATGTGTGCAAAAAACTGCAAAGCCGTGGCTTTTCTGTAATAGACTGTGACGAGGCGGTAAAGAATATATACGAGAGCAACTCTGCCCTTGCCGAAAAGCTGGCATCAATATTCGGTGACGAAATATTGGCAGACGGCAAAATCGACAAGAAAGCTCTGGGCAGGATAGTATTTTCCGACAGCGAAAAATTGAAAAAGCTGAACGAAACAGTGCACCCATATGTTATGGCAGAATGTGCAAAAGAGGCGACTTTTCCCTGTGTGCTCGATGCACCGCAGCTGTTTGAGGCAGGAGCAGAAAAGGACTGCTACAAAACGGTGGCAGTGCTGGCAAATGAAGAAACACGGCTGAAGCGAATACTCACAAGAGACGGAATAACCGCCGACGAGGCAAAAAAGCGTATGAACAGTCAGCACAGCGAGGAATTTTTTATTTCTCACTGCGACTGCGTGATATACAACGATAACGACGATATTGACGCCCAAACGGATAAGCTGTTGGACGAAATATTATAAGAAACTCTATAATTTCAGAAAGGATGTTTTTTATGAGTGAAGAAACAAAAGAGCTGAAAAAGATGCTCTTTAACGAAAAGAAAAACGGCTACGACTTCTTTGACGAAAACGAGCTGGAAACCTGCTATGACTTTTGTGAGGGCTACAAAGGATTTTTGGCAGAAAACAAAACCGAGCGTGAGTTCGCACAGTCTGTATTAGAGCTTGCGCAGGGCGAAAAGTTTGTAGAATTTGACAAATTCGGCGCACCGCTGCAGCCCGGCGAAAAGGTATATTACTTCAACAGAGGCAAGTCAATTATCCTCTGTGTAAAAGGCCGCAGACCTGTATCCGAGGGTGTAAGAATAAGTGCCGCTCACATAGACTCACCTCGTCTTGACCTAAAGCAATGCCCTGTATATGAGCAGGAGGGCGTAGGCTACTTCAAAACTCACTACTACGGCGGAATCAAAAAGTATCAGTGGACTGCACTCCCGCTGTCTCTCCACGGCAAAATCTGCAAGGCAGACGGCAGTGAGATAACAGTAAAAATCGGTGAAGAACCAAGCGAACCAAAGTTCTGCATCACCGACATTTTGCCACACCTCTGCGGCGAACAGATGGCACGCAAGACTAACGAAATAGTAAAGGGCGAAGAACTGAATGTACTCATAGGCTCCCGTCCGTTCAAAGATGATGATGAAAGCGAGAGAATCAAGCTCTATCTGCTTAAGCTCCTCAACGACAAATACGGCATTGTGGAGCAGGATTTCTTATCGGCTGAGCTTGAACTTGTACCGGCACTGAGCGTGGACGACATTGGCTTTGACCGCAGTATGATAGGCGGCTACGGCCACGACGACAAGGTTTGCAGCTATCCGGCTATGCAAGCTATATTCAGCATAGAGGGCGCACCGGAATACACCGCCATTACCGTACTCACCGACAAGGAGGAGACAGGTTCCGACGGAAATACCGGTCTCCGCTCATCTTATTTGAAATACTTTATCGAAGATTTGGCTCGTTTGGAGGGTTGCGAGGGCAGAGATGTATTGTCTAACTCAAAATGTCTCTCTGCCGATGTTAATGCGGCTTATGACCCAACATGGTCTTTTGCTTACGAAAAGAATAACGCTTCTTTCATCAACAAGGGCGTATGCGTGACTAAGTTCACCGGAGCAAGAGGAAAGGGCGACACCTCTGACGCAAGTGCCGAATACTGCGGATGGGTACGCAGACTTCTGGACCAAAACCATGTTCTCTGGCAGACCGGCGAGCTGGGCAAGGTTGACGGAGGAGGCGGCGGAACAGTCGCTATGTATATCGCCAATATGGATGTGGACACTATCGATGTGGGTGTGCCTGTACTCTCTATGCATGCACCGTACGAGGTAGTCAGCAAGATAGATGTCTACAGCGCATACAAAGCTTTCCTCACTTTCTTCACAAAGTAAAATAAGAATACAGAAAAAACAGTCTCACTGCGGAGACTGTTTTTTTCATATTAAATGCAGAATTTATGATTTCCGATTTCTTTTATGACCGTGCGGGAGTGCATAAATTTGTCACTTGTTTTGGCGGCATTAAAATAATATACGGCACCGCCGGAGGGGTCCCATCCGTTCAGTGCATCACGGGCGGCACGCTTGCTTGACTCTGCCACGGGAGCATACCAATTTGAGTCATTAACACAGGAAAATGCACCTTTTTGGTACACCACTCCCGACAGAGAGTCCGGAAAATCGGGATGTGCCACACGATTGAGAATAACTGCACCCACGGCTACCTGCCCCTCATAGCTTTCGCCTCTCGCCTCGGCAGAGATAACCTTAGCCAGCAGCTCCACATCCGCATCTGTATAGCCTGTATTGTTACTGCCGCCGGAGCTTCCGCCTAAGCCCAAATACAACAGTGTTTTGCTGCCGCAAATTCCGTCGGCTGTAATGCCGCAATTTTTTTGAAATGCCGTAACCGCTTTTTTTGTGCCGGTGCCGTAAACACCGTCCACAGAGCCGTTATAATATCCGAGACTTTTCAGCTTTTGCTGTACCTTTTTTACCTCTGCTCCGGAGGAACCCAGCTTCGACACAACCGCAGTCAGTGAGGAGGTGCCGCTCACCGCCATACTCCATATACCTGTGCCGACACACATAGCAACTACCACCGACAAAAACAGAGCAGCAGCCTTTTTTGCATATTTTTTCATAATAATCACCCTTACTATTTTTTTACGCTTACAACAAATTATTCAGTATAAATGCCGTGGCTGTGCCTGCACCGAGTCCGAGAGCAAGATAAGCGAGCGAGCGGACAAACTGTCGCAGACTCCTCTTTTGGCGGGGAGGCTTTTGGTTCACCGATGAAAAGCGCTTTGCCTCATCTCTCAGCTTTTTTTCGTCAAAGCCGTTAGGCGTAGGGCGGACAAAAAAGATAATTTTTTCAAAATACGGAGAGTCGGTATCGCTGACCTCGAGTATCTGTTTGTTTACACCTTTAAGCATAGAAAAATTCCTTTCAAAATTATACAAATAGTGTTTGTTTTTTGGGTAAAAAATATTCCTTTTTCCTTTGTCGAAATTTGTTAATTTTGAGCAACATTTACCCCTTGACAAAGGGTGAGTATAACGATTTGTATTATCCACAGCGGAAAAGCCCATTGTGGAAAACTCTGTGGAAAATGTTTAAAAGTACCCCTGAAAAGGGTATAAAATAGCCATTTTCGGTGTTGAAAACCTTATTTTTACTTTGGATTGATTACTTTTCAACATTTTACACATAGTTTTCAACAGTAACAATTAGTAATATTTTTTTGTTGAAATTGCTATTTTTAACTTTAACTCTTGACACAAAAATGGTATAATCTTTTTTAATACAGACAGTGAAATTTCGGAGCAAAACGATAATGAAAATTACAGAAAAAAACGGCGACATTTTTGTCACCCCCGTTGAGTGCTTTGACTTGGATTTGACGCTGGACTGCGGTCAGGCATTCAGATGGAAAAAAAACGAGGACGGCTCATACACCGGAGTGGCAAAAAATCACCCCCTGACTCTCAAAAAAGAGGGTGACACTCTGATACTGAAAAATACCGACAAGAATATTTTTGACACCTTTTGGAAAAATTATTTTGATTTGGACAGAGATTACAAAAAAATCTGCGACAAGCTGAAAGAGGACAAGCTCCTCAGCTCCACCATAGACGAATACTATGGCATAAGGATACTGAATCAGGACAGCTGGGAGGCTCTGTGCTCATTTGTAATCAGTCAGCAAAACAATATAAAGAGAATTAAGCTGATTATCGACCGACTTTGCAATGCGTACGGCGATGACTTGGGCAACGAGCTGTACTCTTTTCCTACAGCAAAAAGACTGTCAAAACTGAGCGAGGACGACTTTAACGCTTTGGGCTGCGGCTATCGCTCAAAATATCTGGAAAGACTTTCCAAAGGGGTTGCCTCCGGCGAAATTAATCTAAAAGCAATAAAAAAGCTCCCTCTCGAACAAGCGAAAAAGGAGCTGAAAAGCATCTACGGAGTGGGCGAAAAGGTGGCTAACTGTGCACTGCTGTTCGGAATGGGCTACTACAGTGCCTTTCCGCTGGATGTATGGATGAAAAGAGTTATGGAATACTATCCCGACGGGCTGCCAAAATGTTTTGAGGGCTACGAGGGAATAGCACAGCAATACCTGTTCCACTGGGCAAGAAACAATCTGTAAAGGAAAAATATATGCAAAAACTATTCATAGACTACACACCCGAAAAAAATATTATACTGGACGGCGAGGAGGCACGCCATATCGCAAAATCACTGCGTATGAAGGTGGGCGATATGCTGACCGTCACCGACGGCAGCGGCGAGGACTACGGCTGCCTAATCACCCAAATCACAAAAGACACGGTGACTCTGGAGGTGTGTTACAAGCAGGCAAACGGCAGCGAGCCGAGCTGCAAAGTAACCATATATCAAGGTGTGCCAAAGAGCACAAAGACAGAGGATATTATCCAAAAATGCGTGGAGCTGGGCGTATACAGAATTGTGCCCACTTTGACGAAAAGGAGCGTCAGCCGCCCTGATGAGAAGTCGGCGAGCAAAAAAAATCAGCGCTACAAAAAAATAGCATTAGAGGCGGCACAACAAAGCGGCAGAGGAATTATACCCGAAATCAGTCCCCAAACCACACTGAAACAAGCATTGGCAGAGGACAGTGCTAATAAAAAAATCGTATTTTATGAGGGTGGCGGCGACAAGCTGAAAGACATAATCTCTCCCGACGATGACAAGGTATCAATATATATCGGTCCCGAAGGCGGATTTGAACCGGAGGAAGTAGAGGCGATAGTTTCAGCCGGAGGACGCCGGGCTACTCTCGGTCCACGCATACTGCGGACACAGACCGCACCGGTAGCGGCACTGACTGCAATAATGCTGCTGACGGACAATATGTAAACTAACCTGTTGACAAATCACCGTGACGATGTATATAATATAGGTACAAAATATTTCGGGGCGAGGTGCAATTCCTCACCGGTGGTACAGTCCACGACCTGCGAGAGCAGCTGATTCGGTGCAATTCCGAAACCGACGGTTACAGTCCGGATGAGAGAAATATACTATATACCTGCTGTGTTTGTGCAGGAAAATAGCAAATACACCCCGATACCGTGAGTATCGGGGTTTCTCTTTTGCCTCCCCGGCAAGAAGGAGATTATTATGAAAACAAACACAACCAAATCACACAGCACAACAAAAACAAGGCTCATATGCGGCTGCGGTATGCTCGCTGCGGCGGCGACTGCACTGCAATATTTGGAGATACCGAGCCCTGTCAACTTTATTGCACTGGATTTTTCCGACCTGCCGGCACTGATGGGTGCCTTTGCCTACGGCCCTGTGGCAGGTGTGCTGATAGAGCTGATAAAAAATATCATTCACTTGGCTGTCAGCAAAAGCGGATATGTGGGTGAGCTGTCAAACTTCATATTAGGCGCAATATTCACCGCCACAGCCGGAATAATCTACAAAAACAAAAAGACTAAAAAGGCGGCAATAATCGGCGGAACAGTGGGAGCACTGCTTATGGCACTGGTAAGCTGGCCCTCCAACTATTTTATCGTATATCCGTTTTATTACAACTTTATGCCAAAGGCAACGGTGCTGAGCATGTACCAAGATGTGTTTAGAGTAAACAGCATTGAGGCGGCGCTGGTGATATATAACATTCCGTTCACCTTCATAAAAGGAATGATAAGCGTGATAATAACCCGATTCATATACAAACCGCTGTCGCCTATTCTGCACGGCCGTGAAAAATAAAAAAGCCATAATTTTTGGGTTGCTATTTGAACCAAATTGTAATATAATACAGGTGTATGGGCAAATAGGCTTTGCTTATGCCCAAAATCTAAATTATAGGAGATAAAAATTATGCCATTAGTTACTACTACAGAAATGTTCAAAAAGGCATACGAAGGCGGCTATGCAATCGGCGCTTTCAATGTAAACAACATGGAAATTGTACAGGGTATCACAAGAGCAGCAAAGAAGCTTGAGGCTCCCGTTATCCTTCAGTGCTCGGCAGGTGCAAGAAAATATGCATCTCACAACTATCTCGTTGCTATGGTAAAGGCTGCTGCAGAGGAGACAGGTCTCCCTATCGCACTTCACCTTGACCACGGTCCTGACTTTGAAACCTGTAAGGACTGCATCGACGGCGGTTTCACCTCTGTTATGATCGACGGTTCTTCTCTCCCGTACGAAGAGAATATTGCAGTAACAAAGAAGGTAGTAGAATACGCACATGCTCACGGCGTTGTTGTTGAGGGTGAACTCGGTACTCTCGCCGGTGTAGAGGACGATGTAAAAGTAGATGCAGACAACGCATCTTACACAAGACCCGAAGAAGTTTATGACTTTGCTACACGCACAGGCGTTGACTCACTCGCTATCGCAATCGGTACTTCTCACGGTGCATATAAGTTTAAGCCCGGTCAGAAGCCACAGCTCAGATTCGACATTCTCGAAGAGGTAGGCAAGCAGCTTCCTAACTTCCCAATCGTACTCCACGGTGCATCTTCCGTAAATCAGGAGCACATTAAGATGATCAACCAATACGGCGGCGAAATGCCTGATGCTATCGGTATCCCTGAGGATATGCTCAGAGAGGCTGCATCTATGGCTGTCTGCAAAATCAATGTAGACTCCGATATTCGTATCGCTATGACTGCTGCTATCAGAAAGCACTTCTGCGAGAACCCATCTCACTTTGACCCTCGTCAATATCTTAAACCTGCAAGAGACCTTATCGAAGAGGTTGTTGCTCACAAGATTGATGTTGTATTCGGTTCAAAGGGACACGCTTTCGACTAATCAAAATATAAAAATTACCGCACACCGAGTCACCCGATTCGGTGTGTTTTTTTATACAAAAAAGCTCTCCGTGGGGAGAGCTTTTCTGTTTATCTGTCTATTTACTTATTACTTTTTTTAATTTTGTTCAGGTCTTTGTTTACAGCCAAAATGTCTTCTTTTGTAAACTTGCCGAGCATAGTCATGGCACGCTTAAGGGTAAAGCCTTTTGCCATATCTATCATAGACTTGTCTATATTCTTAAAATCAAAGCCCATAACAGAAGCGCCTTTTTTCTTCTTTTGTCCCGGCTCTTTCGGCGGAGCGAGAACTTTTTTCAATTTAAGCAAAAAGCGAATTGCAAAGATTTTGCCTTTGAGCGGTTTTAATATATCGCCGAGAGTATCGTTTACGGAAAGGTAGCCGGTAGGCGTATCAATCTCAAACCAATTTATTACGCCGTGCTCATCCTTCATAATATAATCTTCATTAAGTTTGTCCACATGGCGAATGGTCATACGGTCCTCGATACCGTCAATATCATCGGCTTTGACTACAATTTCGGTCTCCTCCGCCGTGTTAGGAACAGTAAAATGATAGAACGGTGTGTCGGTATCAGTCTGTGTCTCAAACTTTTCGCCGTTAAGATAGAGAGTAATCTTCGGCTGATTTGAGTACACGGTAATCTTTGTCTCATCCTCTACCCTGTCGATATATCTCTTTGAGCAAAGATGAATCATAGGTTTGTCACTTAGCCAAGCCTGATAAGCATAAAAAGAATCTTTCTTATACTTACGGTCAAAGGTAACGAGTCCCTTATGGTTCATACCGTTTTCGCCGCCCTCGGCTCTTGCGTCTG
>URJF01000002.1 GCA_900548085.1 uncultured Oscillospiraceae bacterium
AACCGATGATAGTAGGACCGCCTGCCTGAAGGAAGTCAAAATACTCGTTGCCGTCGATATCCCAAAGTCTGTTGCCCTTAGCCTTTGTCATAACGATTGGGAATGGGTAGTTGAAAGCGAGGTTGTGCTGAACACCGCCTGGGATTACCTGCTTAGCTTCGGTAATCATTTCCTTAGATTTTGCACACTTCTTCTCAAAGTATTCTTCTTCATACTCTTTGAGAGCGGCTCTGTTGATTGAATAAATAGGTTTTTTGATGAGTGCATCAAGCTGTGCGGTAAGTGCAGCAGCATTAGGATACTCTGTGATAGCAAATCTTGTATCCATGGGAAAATCCTCCTTGTATATGTAGGTGAGCAACGGCTCACTTTTTATTTAGTGAGTCGTTACTCACTTTGTTTACACTCTAAGTATAGCATATTTCAACGATTTGTCAATTAAATAGTTATAAATTTTTGTCTATTTTTATTGCAAAAACGGCGATTTAATGGTAGTATATATCCAGTGAATTATTACTCACCAAAGGAGTTTTGTGCTTTATGCACAAGGGATATCTTACCTTTTTGTGCAAAGATACAAAAATAGTGTTATGCTGAAAAAAAGATACAAAGACGCATTCGAGCGTGCCTCTGAGGAAAGAAAGAACAAAATCCTCGAAGTAGGTATAGAGGAGTTTTCGTCAAAAGGCTACGAAAACGCTAACATAAACATAATAGCCAAAAATGCCGGAATCAGTATCGGTCTTATGTACAAGTATTTCAGCACCAAGGAGGATTTGTTCATAACCTGCCTTGAACACGGAATGGAAATACTCGACCACGCTATCGACGAGATACTGAAAAGTGATGACAAGCTGCTGGTAAAGGCAGAAAAGCTCATCAGAACCACTTGCGCCCATTCTAAAAAGAACGCAAACTACATAAAGCTATATAATGAAATAACCAGTGAAAAAGACAGCGACAGAGCGAGAATGCTCTCTCGTGAAATCGAGGGTGATACGAGCAAAAAGTATATCACCTGCATCGCACAGGCGTTGGCCAACGGTGATGTCAGAGATGATCTCGACCCGAGATATTTTGCATTTTTCTTAGACAATTTGCTGACATCCTTACAGTTCTCATACACCTGCGACTACTACAGAGAGAGATTTGAAATCTACACAGGTGTGGATGTAGAGGAGCTTGACGACGAAAAGGTAGTCAGTCAGTTATTAAAATTCATTGAATCAGCATTTACTTTCAAAAAGCGATGCGCTCAACAAGGAGGACTATATGAGTAAATACGTAATCACCTACGACATCGGCACGACAGGTATCAAAACCTGCCTAATTGAAATCGATAAGGAGATGAAAATTCTCGCTTCTTCCACAGCAGGATACAATCTCTATGTTGACGAAGAAACAGGCGTTAAGGGCGGAGCCGAGCAGGACGCAGACGAATGGTGGGATGCTATGTGCACCACTACTAAGACAGTATTCAACAAAATGCCGTCAGTCAGCAAAGAACAGGTAGAGGGTATCAGCTTCTGCTCTGCTATGCAAGGTCTCGTCTTGGTAGACAAGGAAGGAAATTGTATCCGCCGTCCTATGACGTATATGGATCAGCGTGCGAGAGAAGAACTGAAAAAAGGCATGGCACATGGTTTTCAGATTGCCGGTGCTGAAGTTACTAAGCTGCTGAAGTATCTCAGATACACAGGTGCGGTCTCATCTTCCGTAAAAGACCCGATTTGGAAATACAGATGGGTTGAAGCTCACGAGCCGGAGAACTTTAAAAAAATTTATAAATGGCTCGACATAAAAGAATATCTTATTCTCCGTGCGAGCGGTGAATTTGTTATGACTCAAGACTCTGCATTCGGCACACTCCTCTACGACACAAGAAAAGGTCACGAGGGCTGGTGCAAACCGGTATGCGATATGGTCGGTGTAAAAATGGAGCACCTCGCTCCTATCAAAAAAAGTACCGAAAAGGTCGGTGAAGTTACAGAACAGGCTGCTAAGGAGCTTGGACTTGCACCGGGTACAGCAGTTTACGGCGGCGGCGGTGACGCATCACTTATCGGCGTAGGCGCAGGTGCTGTTGAGGTCGGAGATACACACATTTATTCGGGCACATCGGGCTGGGTAGGTACAGTAGTACCTGAGCAGGTTGTTGACGCAGGCGCTATGATGGCAGCTATCGTAGGTGTTAATCCAAAAACTTTCAACTACTTCGGTGAGCTGGAAACAAGTAATAAGTGCGTAGGTTGGGTAAAAGACCACCTCGCTCTCGACGAAATCGGTGTGTTCCTTAAAAAATACGGCAATGCGGCTGACAGCTTTGAGCAGGTTGAGTTCAATATGTACGATTATTTGGAAGAAGTTATTGATACTATTCCAGCTGGTTCTAACGGTGTTATATTCACTCCGTGGCTTCACGGTAACAGATGTCCGTTTGAGGATCCTAACGCCGCAGGTATGTTCTTCAACATTCGCCTCGATACCGGCAAAACAGAGCTTATCCGCTCCGTTGTAGAAGGTATCTGTTTCCATATGAGATGGATGCTTGAGCGTCAAGAACAGAAAATCAGTAAATACAAAAAATCTAGTGCTGTTCGTTTTTGCGGCGGCGGCGCACTTGGCGAAACCACCTGCCAAATTTTAGCAGATGTACTGCAGAGAGATGTTGTAGTTGTTGAGTCTCCGCAGAATATCGGCGCAGTAGGTGCTGCGGCTTGTATCGCTGTAGGTATGCAGCTCATCCCGACAATCGAGGATGTCAAAAAGCTCATTCCGGTTAAGACTACATATCATCCTAATCCCGAGAACAAGGCTGTGTATGACAAGAACTTTAAGGTATTCCAAAACCTGTACAAGTGCAACAAGGAGAACTTTGCTATTCTCAACAGCTGATAATACGGCAGTATTTGGGTTTAAGAACAATTTGTTCTAATGTTTACAATAAAAAGCGTCGGATTCTATCACTTAATCCGACGCTTATTTTATGCCTGCTGTTTCATAGCAATGAAAGCAGTATATGTATTATTCCATTGATTCTTGACTGTGTTATCGGTAGTTTCGGTGAGAGAGTAATTTTCTGCCACATACTTTGCTATGTACGCAGTAGCCTTTTTTGCTCCGAAATAGTTAAGATGATTGCCTTTGTCTCTAAAACAGGTTGTCATATCCATGCCCATATCGTCATAAGCGAGATTAAGGTCTAAGAATTTGACACCACGAGACTGAGCGTACTCGGCTACACCATTGTGGCGCTCATAATTCCATGAAGTTATGGACGGCATTTCTACAAGAAGCACCTGCGAGCCGTTCTTTTTTGCAAGATTTATCAGCTCATCGGCAGCGGCTGTATTTTCTGCAGTCATATGCTCAACACAGTCGGTGTATGTCATATAATCTACCGCCTTTATTTTGCATATTTTTGTGCTGAAGCGATAACCGTGAGTTTGTTGCAGAGTGAGATTTTTATCATCAGCCGGAATACCGATGCCGGTTATAACACTGTTCAAATCCTCGTTAAAATGTTTAATCTTTATTTTTTGAATCAAATCTTTCAACCGCTTTGATTCTTTTACCGTTGTCGGATTAGCAGGATTTTTGTCATAGAACATATCTGTCTCAATTATAACGAGCTTTGGCTTTTGGGTAGCATACGATGTTCGCATAAGCTCTGTTGACTTGGCTATGGATTGTCGTGCCGAGGCATATACGGCTGATGTGCAGCCTGTTTCTTTCCAAAAATCAAGCGGTACAAATCCCGAGTACAGGTCGCTGTTGCCCACACCGGCTACAGTGATTGTGTCCTTTGGCTCCGATACAAAGGAATATGTATCGGTAATTTTTTTGGTTTCTTGCGTCTTATTATTATCGGTATAAAACGCTGTAAAAACCTGAAATACAAAAACTACTGCCAATATTGCAGAAATTCGCTGTACTATTTTTGCAGATTTTAGCTTTTTTCTCATACTATCCCTCCGTTCCTATCTTATGGTTATATAATAACAACCAAAATCAAAGATAAGTCAAAGGAATAGAAAAGAAATAACAAAGATATATCAAAGGAATATCAAAGAATTGACATCAACTGTGGTGTGAGATATAATGTAATCAAATTTAATGGGGTTGATACAATGACACTTAAAGAGGCATATGAATCCTGGTATGTAAAATCCGGTTTCGGCAGATTTTACACAAAAGCTACAAAAAAGCTAGTGGATGTTTACGACTATTTTGTTGACAAAAAATACTGCGGTCATTATATCGGTCAGTATGTACCATCTATTGACCGAGTAATCAAGCAGTCCACAGGCAGCGAGTCCACAAGGTATTTTGCTTTGAAATCAATTTTTGACGGCGAGATTTTTTCTGAAGACGACAAATTTATCGACATCGGCTGCGGCAAAGGCAGAGTGCTCGCTTATATGGAAAAAATAAAATTCCCCGGCAAAATATACGGAATTGAACATAATCCCGTGGTTGCCGAAGAATGTAAGAATTGGGCAGAAAAGTATGAAAACATTACTGTTTTGCAGGGTGATGCTTTTAAGCTGAACTGCAATGACTACACTGTATATTATTTCAATCGTCCGTTTTTAACCGAAATGTTCCAAAATTTTGTGAACAAAATGGAGGCAGAAATCACTCATCCTATTAAGGTCTACTACTATGTAGACCAACAGAGCGGCGGATACCTAAAGAACAGACCCGGTTGGACTAAGAAAAAGTCCGGCATCGCCTTCAAAAAAGGCCCTCTCTGCTATAATTGGTACCCCCAACGCTACTCAACATGGGAGTATGTACCACAAAACTAACAGAATATTCATATTCAAAAAGGCGGTCTTTGACCGTCTTTATTTATATAAATTTTATGAAAGCTATAAATTGGATTATACTTCCTTAGTACAAAAAAGAATAGGGCGACCGGTGGACGCCCTAATGTTAATGATTTTTGGTTAATTCAAATTCTTTGCGAAGGCCTCTGCCAGAGCACATTTGGATTGCTTTTAGAATGGGTCGACTGTTTCCCTCTATCATTACCCAACCATTATCGGTATGGGCTAAATCCCATCCTACTATTTTTTGTTCAGGCACAACACGTGCTAATTCTTCTAACATAGATAATAAGTTTTGCCAATCAGGCAGTTGTTTTCCGATGATTTTTGCACGAGTTTCGGGTTGATACTCAAACCATTCTTCTTTTCCGTTTATATTGCGATATCCTTTGCCTGTTACGATACCGAATTCAACATCAACAGGGGCGGAAATTCCACCGCAAAATGCGTTGTCAATCTGCGAACCGCCGCAACCCATACGGAGCATTGCATACAGTCGGGTTACCTTATCAGCAGAAGAATCATAGTAGGTTGCAAAACGAACAGTATTGACCGATGACGGATGTAGTACCGCCATATCAAAACTTTGATACACCAACTCCTCAACTACGCAAGAGCCTTTAAGCAGTATGTCATCAAAAAGCTCCTGCACAGTCTTGTTTGTCTCATCGACATCTACTGTATAAATTCCCTGTCCAAGTGAATAAGCAAGGGGCTTAACTATATATGAATCATGATTTTTAACAAATTCATTGAATGTAGAAAAATCAGATTTATTTTCTATTTTAATAACATCACGCTTATAGTAATTTTTGAACAACTCATACGCTGTAAATTTATTATCAAATTTTGCTTGAGTCTCTTTTGAGCTTAGGTTTTTCCAATAATCATATCGTTCAAAAGTTCCTACATATTCTTTTCTTTCCTTTAAACTTTTGTTTTCTAAATGGAAATAAAAATATTCCTCATATGTAAAGCCCAAAACATATCTGCAAAATATTAGGTCCTTTTTCAATATACTCATATTACGCTTGTCATTGTATATTTCATTATCCCTAATATTTTCAAGTGCTTTATATAACCTAGGAGCTTTATTGTTATCTTTTTCAAAAGCTATATATGCAAAATTCACAAGAAGTTTTTGAAGAAATTTGACTTGAAATAATTTTAATAAAATTGTTTTCATAATTATCACCAAAAAAAGAGGACAGAATACTCTGTCCTCCCTTTTTTCCTATTATTCGAGGTCTGGAGTCTCGATTGGTCTATCACCAGAAGTTGTAACTACATCTGCTACTGCAAATGCCTCAAGAAGAGAAACTGGCTTTGTGTACATTTCTTTCACTATAATTCACCTCCATAGCTAAGAGATTGTATCAACAAACTGTAACTTATATGTACAGATTTGTTTATGCTTTACCATATGCAGCTGCTGCATTACCATACTTAAGCATTGCCATATAAAGTGCCTTATCTGCAGAGCCAGCTGATGGATAAGCTTGCTGTACATATGATTCTGCACTATATGTAGCTGTATCACTAACTGCTACGCCATTCTTCATAATAGTGGTACTGAATGTAGTAGACATATTGTTAGCTCTAAGTTCTGTAAAGTAGAACTGGTATTTTGCTTCCTCACCATATGTTGAGGTAGTTCCTGTAGAAACATACTGGAAGCATTCAGGATTATCCTTAATATTATACTCATAAGTAGATCCGTTAATAGTTACCTTAATAGAGATGTCATTTATATTAAGACTTGCGGTCTTAAGACTAAATGTCATTCTAGGAGTAACAGCATCGCCCAGTCTAAGAGCACCGGAATTCCATCTTGCTGTAGGATTATCAATTTTAACTGCATGGTAATTCTTAACAGTTGTAAATGACTTAATATCAGGAGAAGCCCATGCCTTTTGAACATCAGTAAGTTCTGCATTAGCAAGATTGTCAGTCTTGTAATTAGACTTAATCTGTGCTGCAGCACCATAGTTCAGAAGGTCAACAAGCAGAGTTCTAAATGCTTTGTCCTTAGCAGTAGTTGCGTTAAGATATTTCGAATTATTTACCATCTGTTTGCAATAGGTGAATATTGTTCTTGAATATGTTGGACCCCATACTTCAACACCATCAACTGTTGCATATACTACAGCATCAATATCATCCTTCATTGCCTGAGGTGAAATTCCACTAAATGCATAAATGTTGTTAGAAGAATCTGTTGATGTCGGTTCAGTATATTCTTCAGAACTACTTCCTCTTACAATCTTAACCTTAACATCCTTAAATGATGCTACTGCAGTCTTCTTAACCTTGAAGTTCATAGTAAGTGATGCATCAAGAACTAATGAGTATGATGAAGGTCTCAAGTTTGCAGTGCCGGTAGCAGTCTTAGTTTCTGTTTCGCCACATACTGAGCACTTTCTGGTCATTGTACCATCTTGGTAATCAGTTGACTTATTGTAAACAGCGTCGCCGTTGTACTTCCATTCGCCGAACTTATGTTCGAGTTTAGGAATTTCAACAGTAGTTGTGCTGATAACCTTGCCACAGTCATTACATGTTACTGTAACAGTCTTAGAACCTGCTTCCTTACAGGTAGCTTCCTTAGTTACCTTTTCGGTAGTAGTAGTGTTCTTGTGCTCGCACTCAGTCTTTGGAATAACCTCAGTCTTAGTGTGCTTACATACTGTGCAAGTATAAGTCTTTTCGCCCTCTGTAGTAGAGGTAGCAGGCTTAGTAACTACACCCTCGTCCCAAGTGTGGGCAGCCTTAGTCTCAACAGCTGTGTAAGTAGCATCTGCTGTAGCCTTTGCTGATGGAGTAGTGTCCCAAGCATATGAGTAGTGATAATCAACGTCAGCATCCTTAGTAGGAAGTGCAGGGATTGTCACTGTAGCGCCGTCTTCGTATTCCTTAGAAGAAATTACAGAACCGTCAGCACCCTTAAATACAATCTTGTATGTAGTTGATGATGCGTTATTTGAATTCTTCTTGTTGAATGTGAGAAGAGTTGAGCCATTAGATTCTGCGCTGGTTGCATAAGTTGTGTAATCAGCAACAGTAGTTCCGTCTGTTTCATCAGCGATATAGAAACCACCGGTGTAAGCAGGGAGCTTAGAGTTATCTGAATCATAGATAGAGAACTCGATTGGTCCTTCTTCTACGACCTTAAAGATAAATGTTGCAACAGGAACTTGTTTTACATAATCGTAACCAACATCGCCTGTTTCCGGATTTACGAGCTTTTCGCCGTTTGAGCTACCTGAGGAAACATCTACACCTGTAGAGCCATCAGTAGCAGCAGCTTCTGCCATAATGTAATGATCTGTTGTGTTAATGTAGGAAAGATCGCCTACATTGCCGCCGTTAATTCCAGAGTAAACTTTGGAAGCGGAAGCGTATGAATAAGGTTTAGCAGCAGCAGCATATGCTGTCATATCAGCTGTAACATCGCTGAGACCAACGAGTTCAGTGCTACCGCTGTTACTATAGATACCTGCAGGCTCTATGTTTTCGCTATATTTGATAGCCATAGAGAAAGCAGCAAGTTTGCTAATATTATCCAGACGAACTGTAGCTGTGAAGTAGTCACCTACTACGAGAGTGTGATCCTCGCTTGCAACTGCAGCACCACTATCGGCAACACCGTTAGTTTTGTCGGCATGCAGAGTGAGGGTACCGTCTGAATAGTCAAGAGCAGGTCCATACAATGCTGAATATTGTAATTCTGATGAGTCAAATGTAGTGTTGAAGTAATCTCCACTAACATCAGGATCAGATACTGTACCGAACTGCATCTGTACATCCGGCTTATATTCACCGGTTGCAGCAAGTGCAGTAAATGGCAACGACGCAACAATCATCAGCACTGATAAGATAACTGCTATTGATCTTTTAAATGATTTTTTCATTTAAAGTATTCCTCCACAATTATTTTAATGAAACACTTGTGTATTGGACAGATTGGTTAAGATATTGTTTCAGCAGAGCTAAGTCTTTATCATCGACTGTGCCGTCTCTGTTGACATCGGCTGAGGCATCATTTTTGCTCTGCAATCTACTGAAAAGAAATACATCAGTAATATTTATGCAGCCATCTCTGTTATAATCACAAGAGATTATGCCTAAATTGTCGACTGTAATAGTATCATAGTCTGCAGCATCTGCGCTAACAACAAGTGTAGCCTTACGAGCCGCTGTTGTGTCGGAAGTGATAGTAATGTTATACTCGCCCGGTGCAAGACCTCTGAGTGTATAAGTGCCGTCGGAATCTGTGACTGCCGAAATCTCAGTACCGTCTACAGAAACCTCTGCGCTGTCATATCCCTTTTCGGTAGCCGAGCCTGTGAGGTCGCCGGCAACAGAAATCTTGCCTTTGACATCAAATTCGGTAGGCTGAACATACGGGGAAAGATCAGCTGTCATTGCGTAAGTTTTTCCGGTAGGATACTCGATAGAAGTATCGAGGACATAGCAGTCATAATATCCGTCGCCGTAGTCCGCAGTGATAAAGGTCTTTTTGGGTTCTTTAGAGAGAGACACCATATCGGAAAAATCGCCGTCAGCCGATACATTTATCTTATAGCTGAAGAATACCGTACCGTCGGAATCAACCGTAGTTGTGCCGTCGTTCTCTGATATAAGGAAAGCAGTGAAGTTTCCGTCTGAAACTTCTTCGCCGCCGAGTTTAAAATTACTGTTATATGACAGCCAAGTCATACTGCTGATCTTGGATGTGTCATATGTGCCGGTTATCTGAAAGATAGCTATATCTTTCATTCCACTGACAGTGAAATCAACTGTGTATGAGCCAACCTTTAGGTGGTCGCCCGAAGCAGTCTTGCCTGTCGAATCTCTGAAAGCACAGGAGATAACCGGTGATTCACTACCGAGAGTACCACTCGCAGCAGCTGCATTCACGGGGAATGCAAGTAAAGCGATTATCAGTAATGTAAGAACCATAGAAGAACTTACAAAGCTATGTAATTTTTGTTTCATAATTCCTCCACAGTATCTTGGTATGGATACGCCGCAGATAGCTCCGCAGCGTATCCGTTGGATAACTAAATATACATAATATGTTTCAAACTGTAAACACATTATATCACTTAGTGGAAAATCAGTCAAGTGAAAATGCGCTGTAATTTACGACATTTTCTGCGTTAGATCTGAGGATTGCGCCATCTTTAGCATCAATCTTGCCGTCGCCGTTAAGATCCTTATAAGAATCTCTAATCTTACCTGTTACAGAGAACAGAAGAGCATCGGTTGCGTTTACAGCACCGTCTTCGTTATAGTCAGTAACGATAAGGCCGATGTTGACATTGCTAATTTCTTTAAGTACACCGGAAAGTGTAACTGTTCTTGCAATACCGTTTGTAGCAGTAACAGTGATTTCTGTTGTGCCAACAGGGATATTAGCAGTGAAGTTGCCTACGGAATCAGTTCTTGCAACAGTCTTGCCTGCTACCTGAATTCTTGCGCCTGCAACGCCTGCTTTAGAAGCAGTACCCTTATTGTCGGTGGATACGGTAACCTTACCGGTTACTACGATATCGGTAGAAACCTGAGGCTCTGCCAAGTTGTTTGTAGCAATCATAAGGTTCTTTCTGTAAGTGTAAGTATCAGAAATCTTATCTGTCTCACCCTTAGCAGAAGTGATAGCTTTCTTAAGTGCATCAGTGAATGCTGACCATGTAGCATCTGAGTAAACTGTCTTGCCCTTATTAACGAGCTGACCGGTTGAATCGAATGCACCGAATGGAGCAGCTGCATTAGCAGTACCGTAAACATTATCGTTCTTAATTGAAAGAGCGGTATAATCAAGACCGGTTGAGTACTTAATTTCTTCAAAGAGCTTCTTGCCGATGAATCCACGAGACTCAACTCTTGTCTTATAGATATCGTAGAGACGCTTAGCCTCTTTGATTTCTACAGAAGGTGTTTCGGTTGTGTAATCATAGTGATCAACAACTTCCTTACCTGTCACTTCATCAGTTACATAAACAGGAGTAGCTGTGATGAGCTTTTCTGCCTTCTTAGCAATCTGAACTTTCTTTTCGTAAGTGTCAACAACATAGTCAACATTTACTTCGCCCTTACGGTCTTCCGATACGCCTTCACCGATAAGTGAAGCGATAGAGCTATCAACATTTCCCTTAGTATGCTCAACATAGTAGTCGAGGAGATCTTCGTACTTCTGATAGCTACCACGGTAATCTGTCTTGCCGTCGTAAGGCTTAATCTGTGTGGTGATAATCGGAACCTTAACAATCCAATCGTCATTAACAGTTACGGACTCATTGTTTGCATTGAAGTAATTATAGGTTACTTGCTTGTAAAGAGGAGCCTTTTCGCTGTTAGTGTCTTGTGTCTTAGTCTCGGCACGATATGGGAATGACATTGAGCCTTCCTTAATCATAGTCCACTCAGTTGTGTATTTTGGAGTGTTGGCAACATATACAGTGCCATTCTTCGCTACGAGAGGTGTGCCTACAGCATCCTTGCCGCTGCCTACAGAGGTAACATTCTTTGTGCCGTAAACAGGAATTGTGCATTCCTCGTTAGCATACCAATAACCATTCTTCTCGTAACCCTTGAAGTTCTTAGGAAGAGCCTCAGTAGAAGCGAGTGGTGCGTATGCTTCATCACCGTATGTGCCGGTGGTCTCGATTGTCTTAGCAACCGACTCTGTTGTAGAAGCGAGTGCAGGAGCATTCTTTTCTGTTACAGGAGTACCCATACCAACTACAGCGTCGGTGAATGCGCCTTGGAGTGCGTCATAAGTTACTGAGTAACCGTTGGCAGCATCCCAGTCCTTGAAGTCTGTCTTGTCGTAAGCAGACATCTCTTTCAAGTAGCCGTTGTACTTAGTCTCAAGTGAAGTTTTACCTGAGTTGTTGGAAATGATGATATGAGTCTTACCAAGTGCACCAACTTTGCCGTTAGCATAAGTACCGAGGTTCATATCAAATTCCTGAGGATCCAGTTTAAGATTTGCATTTGTACTTCTGATCCACTTTACATACTGTGAAGAGTTGCTGATAGAAGTAGAACCGTAGAGTGAAATACCGCTAATCTGTGTAGCAGGTGTTACATTTTTTACAAGGCTTGGGTCAACGAAAGCAGAAACAATCTTGTTACCGTCTCTGATTACACCCTTAACATCGCCAAAAGATACAGCGTCTACAAGGGACTCATAGATATGAGATCTTGTTGTGTACTCAGGAAGAATGTCGTTTCCGTCAGCATCCTGCTTTGTTCTGTCCTTAACCATCTTATCGATTTCGGCATCGGTATAACCGTTTTCACTGTTTGTATCCCATTCGCTGCCAGCGAACTTAATATCGCTTGTATCGATATTAACAAGATTAAGGTCATTATCAAGAGTTGCATAAGCGAAAGATGTCTCCTCGCCTGAAGCAACCTTTGCATCTGTGAAGATGTAGTTGCCGGCATCATCTGTAGCAAGTGCGTCGCCGTTCTCATTTACCTCAGGTACAGAATATGTTGTGCCTGCTGATGGATATGAGAACATAGCATCATAGCCGGAACCACCAACGAGCTGGATACCCTTTTCGTTGATGTCTGATGTGTTGTTATTAGGAATAATGAAGTTATTATACCACATAACAGTTGTGTTGTTGGCGTTAGCTGCTGAACCTGTAGCATATGAGCCGGGGCCGGATGTATTACCCTTAACGCCGTTCATGTTGTTGCCGAACAATGTATCTGCCCAACCCTTTTCAGGTGACAGGTACATATATGCTGTAGCAGAAAGGCCTGTGTACAAGCAGTCGCCCTGTGCCGGCGCTGAAGGAGAACCTGTTGACTCAAATACATCATAAGTAGCTGTAATTGTAAGGTTCTTAACCTCATTAGGATATGTACCGGAAATACCGATTTCATAGCTTGATTCCGGAGCAACTACAACATCTTTAGAGTTCTGAACTGTAATTGTTGCAGGTGATGAACCTGTCTGGTCAAGACAAGATACGTTTCTGATTACTACATAGTATCTCTTGTCTTGCTTAATCTTACCATTTTCTTTATAGAATCTGTTAAGACCTTCTGAATTGTTCTTGAAGATCAAGCCTGCGCCGTTGATTGTATCGCCGCCTGTTACACCTGATGCAGATGTAACCTTAGCAGTAAGTGTTGCAGGGTTGAACTGCTGCTCACCAAGCTGAGGAACAAATGAAGGAATGAAGCTGTTTACAGCCTGAACTGCGAACATTGCGCCCTTCCAGCAACCCTTAGAGCCTTCCAATGTGCTCTTATTGCTCTTGAAGTTGTTGTTTGTTTCGCTGTAAGCGAAGAACTCATAAAGGTTCTCAATGAACAAGCCAAGAACGCCGTTGCCCTTATTTGTTGTGTAGCTGTACTCAGCAATAATAGACTTCTGAAGGAATGAATCAAACGGGCTAGCCGATTGAGCTTCAGTCATCTTGTTGAGTGGGTTAGCAGCCTTATAGCTTTCGGATGAGTCATAGGAAGCAGTGTAAGGAACAATCTGCTTGTATGCCTGACCGGAATATCTTGCGCCCAAAAGGTTGTTGATCAATGAAGCAAGAACATCATCGTAAACAAGAACGTCGATGCCCTTATTTCTGATAGGCTGTGCTGTGAAGATAGTCAAAATCTGCTCAAGGATATTTGTAACACCCTTGTTAGGACCGATATCAAGCATACCCATGATAGTCTTGTTATAGATAAGGTCGTATGAGTTGAACTCAGCGGCCTTAGATACTGTACCGTACTGGAGAGTACCAAAAATAGGAAGAAGATTGTTTGCTATTGCATCAATATTCTGCCAAATTGTGTTACTTCTTGTAACAAGGCACTTACCGTTTGAATCAACTGCACCGAGGATAGAAGCAGCGCTCTTACCCATTGTGGAGCCACCGGTTGAAGAATCGGAACCGTATGTGTCTGCACCTGCATAGTAACAAACTACCGAGTTGAGAATATCAAATATAGTATTTGTATCTGTAGTAACATCGGTGTCATATACATTCCAAACCTTGTTGTCCTTGCCACGAACAGGAACGATTGAGTTAAGCAGATAGCCTACTGCATCACGAGCCATAGGAAGAATAGCATCATCAAACAATGTGTATTTTCCGTCGCCGTTGATATCAATAGTACCTGCTACGAGCTTGCCGTTCTTAACCTGTACGAGCTGTGAGTAATCCTTTTCAGGAAGTACATATGAGAGGTATTCCTCAAGTGCTACATAAGCAACACCCTCAGCGTCTACACACTCATCCCACTTTTCGTCGTGAATCTGCTCTGTATCAGGGATATTCTGGATACAAGCAATAAGGAGAGGAACCATAGCCTCTTCAAGATTCTCTTCGGAAAGGTTGCCTGCTTTAGTCTTAATATTGTTGTTCTTGTAGAAAGAACCAAGAATTGTTTCATCAGCACTGTTTGCTGTATACTCGATAACCTTAAGAGCATTAGAAACGAGTGTTTCTGCAATTGTCTTATTGTTAGCTGCGATTGTAGCATCTGTGCTGGATGTAAACTTGCCAACAGTCTTTGTAAGCTCAGGATAAGCAAGAGGTGTAACCTTGCCGTTGCCTGCGTTAAGACCGATGTTGTTGCTCTGTGGGAACAAATCCTTTACGAGAGCTACGAGAGCATCATTCACAAGAGAAGCGAGGTCGCTGTACTTGCTGTATTCGTTGGCAAAGAACTCATCAATGTGAGTTGTGCCGGTCTGAAGAATATAAAGGTTGATAGGACCTGTCTGGATATTGAATGCCTTGTCTGCCAATGGGCTGTAACGAAGCTCGTTGAACAGAATCTTGGAATTGATATCACGCCAATTACCCTTTGTATTCTCAGGAATTGTTCTGTCATAGGTAAGGTTGTCCTTAACCATATCAATAAGTTCATCTGCTGAAGATGCGTCCATTGACTTGTACTCAGCTGCTGCCCAAGCATTTACATTTTCCATAGTGTAGTTGCTTGTCCAGTCATCCTCGTTCCACTTGCCCTCGGACTTCATCCAATAGTAGAATCTGTTATCATAGTTCTGAGTTGCAACATCCTTGTAGTTTACATGGATGAGACCCAATGTAGGCTTGATAGCTGTCTTCCAAGCTAACTTGAGAGCTTCGTAACCGAATACGAGGAGCTTTGAGTTCTTGTTGATTTCGAGCTTTTCGTCGCCATACTGGAAGAGATATACATTACCGTCATCAGTATAATGAAGGTTCGGGTCGTAGCCGAGCTTTGTAGATGCTGTAGCAAAGTTGCTGCCGGATTTTTCCATCTCAGCAAGAATAGCTTTATATCTGTTCTTTGAGCTGTCGGTAGCTGCCTTAGCGTCTGTGCTGTACTTGCTGCCCGGATATGTAATCTCTGCGTTGATCTGCTGGAGCAGTTTTGTGGAAAGCTGCTTGAAGAGCTGATCATCGATTACCCACTTGCCGTCGGAATTCTGGATGCTCTGCTGATAGTTAGCAATTTGAGTATCAGAATACCAACCTGAAGAGGTCAATATAAGATTAGATACAATATTATATACGAGATTGTTTTGATAGTTGTCCCAAAGGCCAAGAGGTGACTTGAGCAAATCGTAAACCTTTACGAAGTTGCCAACGATACCAAGATCAAGAGAGCCCTTGAGGAAGTTACCGATAACGTTCTTGCCGCTATCGTCATTTGTATTCATGTACAAAAGTTTTGCAACAGATAAGATAATATCTTTCGCACTGTTAGTTGCACGATAACTCTGTCCACACTTTGAAATAACCTCTGTACCTGTTGATACAGGAGATTTAAGCTGACTAATAGCGCTGAGGTCAATGTTCTTAACGTCACCGCCGATAATACCTTTGTACTGATTAACGAGAGTGTATGCCTGCTGAATAATATTAAGGATACCGTCGACAGAGTCGAGATAACCGTCAATATTGATTTCAACGGTAGCGATCTTATAGTAAATCTTAAGATGGTCACCGGAAAGCATATCGCTGTTAAGACCCAATGAAAGAATCAGGTCATCAAGGTAAAGGTCAGCCCAGTCCAAAAGTGCTTCTGCTGTTTGGTCGTCTGTGGTCTCTGCCCACGCCATAAAGTTAGCTGCGAGGTTATCATCGTGATAGTCGTCGGAGCTGGCTGCGAAAGCAGTAACTGCGCCTGTGAAACAAGAGCAAGCCATAATGACTGCCAAAAACAACGCAATGAGTTTGCGTGCAAAAGTTTTAGATCTAGATTTCACTTTTAAATTTTCCTCCATTTAAAAATACATACTGGATTATGCCACTGTCTACGCCGTCTGTCGCAATCTCTGACCGACTGCAAATATTTCGCAGTAGAATGAAGGGCAACCGCCCAAACGGGTAAAATATGTCCAAGTAGCATATACCACGCAAATATATTAAAACATTGTTCATAAATAAAGTCAATAGTCTTTAGATATTATTAAACTTTTTTGTGCACATTAACAAATTGGTGGGCTGGTTTTTGGTTATTTCGGACGAAAACAACCCCGTTTTCTTTCCTTTTTGCCGCATCACAGCAGTGCAAAAAGCGGAACAAAAAACAAGCAAAATTCACAGTTTTTTCGTTGCCTCAAAAGCTGTTTGTTAATTATTTATTTACAAATAATTTACAATTATTTAACCGTTATTTTCACATTGTCGCCGACTTGTATGTCAAGGATTTTACTTGTCACTGTGTTTTTCGCTGTAAAGCAAAACTACTTTTCACTGCAAACGGATTTCTGCCTTTATTCATCAGAAACGGACATAATTCATCTCAAAAATAATACAATTCGTACCGACCTGTCGAATTTCATCAGCTATAATGGTTAATAAAATTTATAATTTTTATTAAGAAACTATTGACAACTTATAAGTTATATGTTATAAGTATATTGACTTTGTTCGTGCGTGGGCACTTTGTACGCAAAACTCCAACCACAGTTGCGTGTAAATCTCCCGCGTTTTGCAACATTTTGTCATTTCAAAGAAAGCAGGCTTGCCCTGTTTTTTCGGCGACTTTGCAGAATGTTAATCATTAAAAAGAAGGAGAGATGATTATGAAAACGAGCAAAAAGATACTCAGCTTTGTTTTAGCTGTAGTAATGATCGTTACCACTTGTTCTGTGGGCTTCACCGCCTTTGCTGCGGACGGCAATAAGTCTAACAGTACATATTGGAACGACAAGGCCGATGCAGATGCTGCATTCGAGTCTATCAACAACCTCGTCGACTACTTTGTTCCGACTATTCTGAACATTGAAGTAGGTTCCGGTGAGAAAAAAACAACACTTGGCGAGTCACTCGGCATTAGCAAGAGCGATTTCGACAAGACAAAGGTAACAGATATAGTCAAAGCTGTTTCACCAAAGCTCATAGGTCCCCTGTCCACTGTTCGCAAGGCATTGGATTCGAACTATTCAGCAAACGGTAAAGAGCAGATTATGAGAGATGTGTTTGGACTCAGTTCAGATGATACGATCCAGCCATACTATGACCTGTACCTCAACTATTTGGATGATGACGGTTCTTCCGTATCATTCTACGATTTGTACCAGATGTGTACAGACAATCTTGATTCCTCTGACGAGAAGCTTAAAGAGTATGCCAATACCACAAAAGAAGCACTCGATGTTCTCTTGGCAGCCGCTAAGTCAGCTAACGCAAAACTTGCAGGTGCAGAGAATCTCTATCACAGTGCACTCGGTACATCTAACACTTATGTTAAGGCTACTCTCAAAGAAACCGAAAACAACGAGCTCAGAGGCACCAAACTCAAGGACCTCACAGACAGCAACGGTTACTACGCAGTAGGTGTTGAATTCGTAAGCAACTACTACAAAAACCTCGGTTTCACAGAAATTGCAAAATCCATCAATAACCCCGGCGCAGCATATTATTATTACTATTCGGGTCAAGGCTATTCCATTCGTACCGCATTTGCTAAGATGTCATTAGTCAAGAAAGCAGGCGGCGAACTCACAACAGCCGATCTTATTAAGGACTATGCAAAAGACAGCACTGTCACAGCAAAGAGCTTTACTGCAGACAACTACAAAGATGTATTAGCGGACTTCTCCGATAAGTACATAAGCGTAAACAAACTCAATGCTGCCGTTCAAATTGCTAACACCGCTCTGTGGTGGCAGAGATTCGTAGATTACACAAACTATGCAGCAGTAGAAGACAAGTATGCTACACACACAGTAGAAGAACTTCAGGCTGCGTACGGTAACACCGAAAACGGTATCAGAAAGCTTCGTCTTGCTTTCAACAACTCTTTCAACAAGAAGAAGGACTACACAAATCCGGCAGACGGCAAGACTTACAAGTTTGACGAATTTATGGCTCAGTATCAGACTGTAGTTAACCTCGACTATGTTTATGCACAGCTGGTTAATATAGCATACTTTGATTTGTCAGACACTCCGGACAGAGAAGCTAACGACTATAAGTCATCTAACTTCCAGAAGATTCTTGATTATCTCATCAAGGATTATTCCGACAAGGGTTACATCGACCTTTCCCGTGTAGACGGCGAAAAAATCACTGACGAACAGCTGAAAGAAGCTGCAAAAGTTCTGAAAGCTAACAATTGGATAGGTTTGCAGGATTTCTGTAAGCTCGTATCCGGTGACTACAGTAATGTAACATCATTCGCATTCAGCTCCACTGCTACCAAGTTCTTCAAGACTATGTTCGGTAGCAAGAACAGCAGCACAGGTAACTATGCCGACATCGGTGAAAAGACACAGTATCTTCTTAAATTTACTCGTGCACTCAGCGACGCCGACGGATCTGTAGCAGCAGATACCTCTCTCACAGAGGATCAAAAGCTCGACAAGATGGTTGCTAATGCTAAAGCAGTTAAGTACGACTACGCAGCAGCAGCAAAATGGGGCGCAGACGACGGAACTCTTGTAAGCTATATCAACAAGACAATTCCTAACTACCTCATCACAGAGGTATTCGGTAATATGGATAACAATGCCAATGTACCTTATACATCATACATTTACACCCATATTACTAACCCTTATGAGTCTTATCTCAAGCAAAAGACAGCAGGCGTTAAATACTCCTACAACAACTATCCTATGACTCCGGAAGTTGCTACAGCAGCAGCTAACACTTCTCTCAACGCAGTAATCAATCTTGCGTTAGACAAGAACGGAACTATCGGCGGCGTAGTTGACGCAGCATTGAGCCAGCTGGCTACAACAAAGATTGATATTGATTCACTTAAAGATTTGCTTACAGACATTTGGTCAGATTTGGCTACAAAGCCTGTAGATACAATCTTCAAGCTCGTACCGACATTGGTAATTCTTCTCGACGAAGTAATTGAGCCGATGGTACTCAACGGTGACGGCGACCTGTACAACGCAGGCGGCAAGGGTCAGCTTTGGGGTATCTTGAACGGTGTTCTCGATCCGCTCAGTCTCGACCAGGGCAACACAGAGGTTGGTATCACAACCGTTGCATTCGACCTTAACAAAGTTCTTCCTGCACTTCTCCACCACTTCGACGGTGACGATGCTACTGCACGCTCAATCGTAGGCGACTACAGTGCATATGCAGACAAAGGACTCGGTGCTGACTTTAAGGCAGACACAATCAAGTACACCGGTATCTATGTAGCCGACAAGGCTATCAGCGGAGTACAAATCAGCGACATCAAAGTCGGTGATGGCGATACCCAAAAGGGCGTACAGGAAATCATCACAGAACTTGCTTCTTTCGCAACGGACGCTGTAGATGAATATGTCGCATCACACAAGAACGACATCAAGTACTCATCCGACGGTGACGTAGCTAACAAGGGACTCAACAACATATTCGTTTCTGTTCCTCAGTTGCTCGACATCTTCGGCAAGAAATTCCTCACAAAGTACGGAGTTAAATCCGACTGGACATATTGCTATGACGGTAAGATAGTAAAGAAATCTGTTTCTTCTGCTGCCGGCGAACAGTATGTAAACACTTCTTTGGAAGAATTCAAGGCACTCTACGACAAGAATGACCCATCCGGCGTACTTTCTAAGTTTGTAGAAATTCTTATCGGCGATCAGGCAAACGCATTAGTTGACCTTCTCAATGATGTATTCGCTACCGATACAAACAAGCTCACAGCTCCCATCGCTCTTGTACAAAATGTACTCTCAGCACTTGGCGGCTTAGGCGAAACAAGTGTTCTCACCGATGTCCTCAACGGTTTGTTCCAGCTCAAGAGAAGCGATGACACATCCTTCACATTTGAGAAGAGAGACAAAACCAACTTTGTCGGTTTGAGCAACAAATCATGCCTGTTCCTTCTCTCTAACCTTATCTATGAGAAGAACGGCAAAGAGGCAGGTCTTGTACCTTTCATCAGCGACCTTATCTCAGGTGGCTCAACAAAGACTACTAAGACAACATCAGCAAGTAAATCATCAGTAGCATCACTCCTCGGTAAGAGCGGTGCACCGCTTCTCGCTACATCAAAGAGAACCGACTATAACGACCTTCTCTCAAAGCGTAACGAAAAAGCAGCAGCAAAGATTGTAAACAAACTCGATGACATTCTTGCATCTCTCCTCAAAAATACAACTCTCAACGGTTTCAACTTCGCCGCTAACGACAGCATCCTGTCAGGTGTAGTATCGACTGTATCCAACTACATCGGCGAAAACAATACCAACGAGATTGTTAAACTCCTTGACAAATACTTAGAGTGCATCGTAGCAAACAATGCAAGTTCTAAGGACGGCAAGGTAAATGCAAAGAACGTTTATACTTCTGCTAACCTCTCTAACCTCGTTACAGAGACATATGCTCTGGTTGAAAACATCCTCGGCTATGTATTCTATGAAAACGGCGGCAAAGGTCTCCTGGGTGACAAAGATCCTAACAGACTTATCGTTGACGCAATAGCAGGTGTTATTTCACCTGACTCTGTAGCAGTAAGAATGGACAGCAAGTATTCTAAGACTGCAAAGATACTCGAAAGCAAGAGCTACCTTAACTGGACCGACATCAAGGGCACAAACAAAGACCTTGGCTATGGCTTCAGCAAAGGTGACAAGACAGAGTTCTACAATGCACTGGGCGAATCACTGAACGGAATCGCAGCAGTCGTTGGTGTATTCCTCTCTGCTTCATATGTTGACTCTGCAAAGAGCGGAAACTACTACAGTGAGATTCTTTATCCTGTAATGAACAACCTTGCTAAGGCAACAGGCGCCACCGGCGTTATGAATCCTGTCGCATTCAACAAGGCATCTCATTCACAGCAGCTTGTAAAGGGCATTATGACACCTGTATCTAACATTCTGTCACAACTCTACAAGGCTCCTGCAAGCTTCCTGCTCAACGCAGTAAAGGGCTTGGCTGCATCACTTACAGACAGCAGCGTTAAGTCAATAGTAAAGAACGCAGTCGCTCCTATCAACAACCTGATTGATGGTCTCGGCACAGTAGTTGAAAACCTTTCACCTACATTTGCAAAGACAGTAAGAGCTCTCAATGACAAAATTAAGATTGAGCTTGAATATGATAAGGACATTATCGTATCCTACATCAACAAGTTACTCGGCGGTGTTAAGGTGCTTGCCGGAATCAAACTTAATCCAATCGATTGGAACAAGCTGGCTAAAGCAAGCTCACCTGCTCAGGTTCTTCTCCTGATATATGGCTATGCAGTAGACACAATGCTCGACTCTAAGCTTATCTCTACTATTCTTGAGAACACTGATAAGCAAAACAAAAACAACGATAATGCAGGAGCTATCAAGATTATTAGAATGTTGACAAAGGATTTGTCTGCAACACAAGTACTCAACATTATCGGTGATGTGCTCGACGGTATCCTCAGCCCGACAGAAGTTTACTGGACCTTCAGTGAATATTCAAACAAGCTGAGCACCAAGAAGTTCTCATATCCTACAGATGTAACATCATCACAGGCTACACAGGCTGTAGATCAGTTGGATGAACTCGTTAAGAATATATTCCCACTGCTCAAGGCTCTCGGCGTAGCAAACATTGATGACCTTTCATCTCTTATCAATGACAATCTCTATACAAACGAGATGCTCACAACTATTGCTAAGGCTGTTTACGGTGCACTTGAGTCTAATGACACAATCAACAGTGTACTTACCGAAGTTGGCCTCGATCCTTCACCTAAGGGCTTCGCTAAATTCCTTACAGCTAAGGGCTACGGTCAGACATTCTCATCTGCCGCTAAGACTCTCAGCAAGGCAAAGAGCTGGAGCAAGGTTAATAAGATTAACTGGGGCTTCAAGAACGGTTCGTCCAAGGCTCAGACAGGATTCATTAACGGTCTCGCCGCTATGGTTCGTCCTATCAACGGCGTACTTGCAATCTTCCTTGCAGCTGACGGTGAATACAGCAACTCAATGAGCGCAGCTCAGAAGAAGCAAATCGTAGGTCTCATCAAACAGATTGATGTGGCTAAGTCATTCAATATCGCTACTGACAGTGATGCAGGCTGCACACTCAAGATTTCTGTTAAGAAGGGTATCCTCACAGCAGTAATCGACAGCAAGATGTCAAAGGACAACAGCACACTTAAGGTTGACCTTGTTTCCGTAGCAAGTGACGCTCTCAACTCATTCTTCGACGGAAAGACAAACGGCAAGATCGGTACAAACGGTTACGAAAACGCAATCATCCCTGTACTCGAAGCATTTATGTGCAAGAATGTTAAGACCTACAAGCAGTATCTCAGCGACTACAACAAGGCAAAGGATAACTTGGTTATTGACATTCTCAAGCCACTCCTCGGATTTGTTGACGAATTAGCAAAGGCACCTGTTGATACACTCACAAAGGTACTTCCTAATGTAGCATACTTCATCGACGGCAATGGCATTGCACAGGTTGTATCCAATCTTCTCGCTCCTATCACCTCAGAAAAGGGCGTTCTCGGTGCACTAAAGAAGAACGGAATTGATGCAGACAAACTCGTCAAGTCAATTGCAGGTAAAGACTTGGGTGCAGTGGTTTCCGACCTTATCAACAACGCATTAGGAACTAACGTCGACTTGACTCTCAAGCTCACAGACCTCAAGTCCTGCAACATTCAGGATGCAATCATTCCTATCGTAAACGGCGTTCTCGCTAACAACGGTATCAAGATTAAGATTCCTACAATTAAGTGGGCAACACTTGCTTCTCACGGCACACTCAAGACAGTAAAGAGTGCCGCTAAGAACAGCGAAGGCAAGTACACAACGAGAAGAGTAACTGCTAATCAGGGCGAAGTTCTTGTGGCTGTACTCCGCTATGTAGCTGATACACTTATCAAGAACTCAACAGGTCTCAAGAAGCTCATTACTTCTATCGAAGGTGTTAAGAGCAACAAGACTGTTGTAGCAGTAGTTAAGTCAGTATTCAATCAGGTTAAGAGTGCTTCTAAGGACGATATAGTAAGAGCAATCTTCCACTTCCTCAACGGCGAAGCAACAGATGTTTACTACAACTACACTGGCTACAAGTCAAAGAGCTACTCATTCGATTATGACAACATTGACCCTGCATTCTGCTCACAGCTCGCTAAGCAGCTCGACACTTCTGTAGACAGCGTATTCGCTCTCCTCAAAGAATTGGGCGTAGCAAACATTTCGAGCCTCAATGCTCTCGTTAATGACAATCTCTACACAGACAGTCTCATCACTACTATTGCTACCGGTCTCTACGGTGCAATCGACGGCGTAAAGGTAGGCTCAGGAAGACTTTCCGCTATCCTCGCTCAGGTAGACATAGACTGCACAACAAAGGGCTTTGCAGCTCTCCTTACAAACAAGGCTTACGGCAAGCAATACAAGGCTGCCGCTAAGGTAATCGGCAAGGCAAGCAACTGGACTAAGGTTAGCAAGTCTAAGCTCAGCTGGGGCGTTAAGGATAAGGCAACATTCCTCAATGCACTTGCAGCAATTCTTCGTCCTCTGTACGGCGTACTCGACACACTCCTTACAGACGGCTCACTGAAACTGCTCAATTCTGTATCAGTTCCGGGTTCAAACGGATACGAGTCAACAATCGCACCTCTGCTTGAGGCACTGGGTGTAACCGGTCTCAAGACTCAGGCACAGCTCAAGGCTGACGCTGCTAAGGCATACGACAACCTGCTGCTCGACATCGTTACTCCGCTCATCAACAAGGTAGAAGAAATCCTCGCTAAGCCAATCGAAACAGTAGCAGATATGCTTCCTACATTCGCACTGTTCATCGCTAATGACGGATTGATTCAATGTGTTGACAACCTGCTCACTCCTGTATCCGCACTTCTCAAGGCAGTTAAGCCAATCGTAGATGTCAACGACATTCTCAAGGCTGTAGGCCTCGACCTGAACGGACTCCTTAAGAAAGCAGGCGTTAAGGCAAATGTAAAGCTTGACCTTTACAACCTGCCTAAGACTCTGAAGCCAATCGTTGGCTCAGACAATCTCGTACCATTCATCAACAGCATACTCGGCATAATCAAGGTTGGCGGCAAGTCACTGAACATTAAGCTCCCTGCAATCGACTGGTACAAACTCGCAAGCCACGGTCAAATGAAGACCGTAAAGAGCGTAGCTAAGAATACTCAAGGCAAGTACACAAGAAAGATTGTTGAAGGCCGTCAGGGCGAAACACTCTTGGCTGTACTCCGCTACATTGAGAGCCTTCTTATCAACAACGCTAAGGCTATCTCAAACATCGTTTGCAACATTGACGCTGTTAAGAAGAACAAGACTATCGCAAATGTAGTTAAGTCAATTCTCAACAACATCAGCAACGCTAAGTTTGATGAAATCGTAAAAGCACTGTTCTACTTCCTCCAGGGCAAGCAGACAGACGCATTCTTCGACTACAGCAACTTCACTTACAAGACTGATTACAAGTTCAGCTACGGCTCAATGGATAAGAAGTTCTGTAAGCAGCTTGCTCCAATGCTCGACGGTCTCGTAACAGGTCTTCTTCAAGACAAGGGCGGACTCCTCGGTCTCATCACCGACATGGTTTACTCAGACGAAATCGTTGGTAAGCTCGCAACTGCACTCTACGGTGCAATCGAAAATGTTAAGATTGACGGTATCGGCTCTCTTAACAACATACTTAAGCTCATCGGCATCGACTTCTCTGCCTCTAATGTGGCTGACCTCCTCGTAAATGAGAAATACGGTCAGACATATCCTCAGGTAGCAAGCGTAATCAGAAGCGCAGGCTCATGGGCAAATGTAAAGGCTACAAGTCTCAAGTGGGGCGTAAAGGACAGAAAGACATTCCTCAATGCTCTCGTATCTGTACTTCGTCCTATCTACGGCGTACTCGATGTACTCCTCAACGACTCTAACCTGAACATCTACAATATCGCATCTGTTCCGGGCTCTGACGGATACACCTCAACAATCGTACCTCTCCTCGAGGCATTCGGTGTATACAACATCAAGACTCAGTACCAGTACAGAGAAGATATGAACAAGGCATACGACGCAGTACTCCTTGACATACTCAATCCTCTTATGGATAAGGTAGAAGACATACTCAACGCACCTGTAGAGATGCTCGCAGATATTCTTCCTAACCTGTCACTGTTCTTCGCTAACGACGGACTTCTTCAGATTATTGAAAATCTCTTGACTCCTGTATCTGCTCTCCTTGATGCAGTTAAGCCAATAGTAAATGTAAATGATCTTCTCAGTGCAGTAGGATTTGATATCAACGCATTGACAGCTAAGGCAGGACTTAACCTTAACATCAAGCTCGATGTTTATGACCTGTCCGGCTCACTGAAGCCTCTCATCGGCGCAGACAATGTAGTAGGATTACTGAACACTATCCTTTCAATTATCAAGATCAGCGGCAAATCACTCGGCATCGTTCTTCCCGAAATCGATTGGTTCAAGCTTGCAAGCCACGGTGATGTAATCATCAACGAGGCATCACAGGCAGCAACAATCGGTGGCAGAATTTATGTCAAGGCTGATCAGGATGAAACCTTGATAGCAGTTCTCAGATTCTTGATTGACACAGTAAACTACAAGGATAACTACGACGCAATCGTAGGTCTCGTAGGCGGACTGCTCGGCGGCGCAAGCTCCAGCATCTCCGATGTTGTCAGCCAGGTTCTCGATATGCTCAAGGGCGACAGCGACGAAGTTATTGCTAACCTTGTTGATCTCCTTCAATCTTTCGCAGGTTAATAATAACTGACCTATAAATTATAAAAGGCACTCCCTCGGGAGTGTCTTTTTTTAGTGTTTGGACTTGTAATAGGTTATTATATTTAGTATAATATATTCAGTTATAACTATATACTCGGTGGTGAAAAAATGCTCGGAAAATATGTTAGAGTCAAGATAACACATCCTATCGACTCAACGGACGAAGCGGGCTTTACTTATCCACTCAATTTCGGCACGGTGTACTCTAACGAAACGCAGACAGCGTTCATCATGGGGATACACCATCCTGTGCGCAACTTTGACGGCCGTGTTATCGCAGTCCTCAGCGACAGGAAAAACAGGAGCTACATCTGGATAGTAGCACCAAAAAGTACCCGCTTCATTATCAATGATATAAAGCAATATATCAATCTAAAAAGAGACTTCCCCTCCTACAGATTAGAGTGTCTGTACGAGAGCAGCTGCGGCGCTGTGG
This sequence comes from uncultured Oscillospiraceae bacterium, assembly GCA_900548085.1. Classification (GTDB taxonomy): domain Bacteria; phylum Bacillota; class Clostridia; order Oscillospirales; family Acutalibacteraceae; genus Eubacterium_R. Next base: position 26,477 of record URJF01000002.1, read on the forward strand.
TCTACAGAGACATAAAGGGCGAAGTGAAATTTTTGCTAATCAAAAACAAACGGTCTGCCCATTGGGGATTCCCAAAGGGTCACATTGAGCAGGGCGAAACAAAAGAAGAAACAGCCTACAGAGAGGTGCTGGAGGAGACCGGACTGCACATCAATATAATCGACGGCTTTGATTGCGTGTCGAAGTACAAAATCCGTGACCGGATAGAAAAGATGGTCACCATATTTGTAGGCACAACAAAAGATACCTCTACCGTCATTCAGCAAGAGGAGATAGAGGACTACATTTGGCTGACTTATGACAAAGCTATGAGCCTACTCAAATTTGAGAATGACAAAAATATTCTCAGAAGTGCATACAGCTTTTTGAACGAACACAATTATATATAGGTATATAATATAATAGTATATAATATTTTACATTATTATATAGAAGCGACTATGAACAAAACTAAGAAATATTTGATTACGCTTATGAGAGCGTACCTAAACGGCGAAGAAACAGTGCCACGCTCAGATATAGACTATGGTGAGCTATTTTCACTGTCAGCCGCACACAATCTGTCTGCGGTTATCTTTTGTCCGATAAAAAATTCGGCTGATACCTCTGCCGTGCCAAAGGAGATATGGGACAAGTTCTCCGACTCATTTTTGGATGCGGTGTTCAGACACGAAATTCAATCTACTGTAGCCGAAAAAATGGGCGAATTGTTCACAGCGAACGGTGTTCCCCATTGCTTTTTTAAGGGTGTTAGCCTCTCTAAGCTATATCCTGTGCCCGAAACAAGAGTTATGGGCGACATAGATGTTATCATCAAACCCGAATATCGCCAAAAGGCGCAGAAGTTGCTAATCGATGATGGAGCACGACTGACTGCACCTAACGGTTCTGTGCAGGAATATATGTACGGAGGCACAAAAACAGAGCTACACACTAAAATAATCAGCGACAAGTTTGGATGCCACAACTTAGACACGGCATTCTCGGATGTATTCGACAACATATGCTACAACGGCTGTGTCGGCGAGATGGACGACGAATATCACTTTGCGTACCTGATAGCACACATTGCTCACCATTTTTGGTTTTACGGTGCCGGAGCGAAAATGATACTTGACTTGGCAGTAATGCTGAAAGAAAAGAATATAAATGTCGTCAAGGTGTTTCACATTCTAGACAGAGCAAAGCTGACAGATTTCGGCAAGATTATTCTTACCGTTTGCTACCGTTGGTTTGCGCTGGGCGTTGACTACGGTACGGACTGTGCCGAAACAGAAGAATTTTTGTTATCCTACGGCGCTTTCGGCAACCTGAACAGAAACAAAGCCGCCGTTGTGGAAAGAAAACAATTAGAAGAAGGCAACTATCAACTTAAGCACTCCCGCCTAAAGCTGATGTTCCCTCCATACAAAAAGATGAAAGAGCTGCCCTATATAAAATTTATCAACGGACAGCCTTGGCTGCTGCCGGCGGCGTGGGTGTACAGGCTGCTGTACTACCTAAAGCACCGACGGGAAATGTTAGTCCGCACAGTATCGGATATGAACAAAAAACAAACCAAACAGCAGGCTCGTGAGGAGCTGCAATATTTTGAAAACATAGGTCTTTTATAAAAAACAGAAAGAAGGCTCGGAGAATATGGTATTTTTAATTTTAATAATTGCACTTATAGTCATCGGATTAGTGGCTTTTGTGACCTGGTTCTTATCAATGATAGCAGAGGGAAAATGTCCTCTGTGTGCAATGAAACAGATTACACCCACAAAACTCACAATAGATACCTCCAAGGACGAGGATTACGCATCTAAGGGCAGAGAAACACCTATAATGGGTTGGTCCAGCTGGAACACTATGCGTAACCATATAGACGAAAAAACTATTCTCGAGGTGTCTGACGCACTGTGCGAAACAGGACTCGCCGACGCCGGCTACAAATTTGTTAATATTGACGACTGCTGGCAAAGCTCTGAAAGAGATGTCGACGGAAAATTGCAAGGCGACCTTGAGTCATTCCCATCTGGAATAAAAACTCTATGCGAAACAATAAACGAAAAAGGCTTAAAACTTGGCATCTATTCCTCAAACGGAACATTGACCTGCGAGGATCTGCCTGCCTCTCTCGGCAACGAAAAGCTGGATGCAAAAACATTTGCCTCCTGGGGCGTTGAGTTCTTTAAGTACGATTTTTGTCACCACGACTACATAAGCGGCTTAACTCCGGCTATTGAATATGTTGATATTAACCCTATTGGTCAGCCGGTTGTGGCTACTCTCACCCCCGACAAAGCTAAATACACCGGCAAGGCAAAGACAGTAGAAATAAAAGACCTGCCTACGAAAAAGGCTATGGGTATGCTCAATCACGGTGCCGGCACAGCAGCTTTTGATGTAGACATTGCCGAAAACGGCGACTATGTACTCACTGTACACTTCAACAAAACATTTGCAAAAAAGCGCAAATATATGCAAATTGTAATCAATGGTGAGGTTACAGAAATATTCTTCCCTGCCGGTCAGGGATGGACTCCCGACGGCAGAGTACAGGCTGTGGCAAAGATGAGACAGGGCAACAACCATATTGTACTGCAAAATCCGGTTGTAACAAGAGCTGACTCCTCGTACATTCAGTACAGAAGAATGGGCAAGGCATTGTCCGACGCTACTTCGGAATGGGCAAAGTTCTGCGGAATACCCGAAAAGCCTATCACATATTCTCTGTGCGAATGGGGTACTGCAAAGCCTTGGAATTGGGGCGCAAAGGCAGGTAATATGTGGCGCACCACCCACGATATTATGGCTAATTGGCTCAGCGTAAAAACCATATATGAGTTTAATGTGAAACTTTACGACCACGCATCACCCGGTCACATCAATGATCCCGATATGCTGGAGGTGGGCAACGGAAAGCTGTCACCTGAGGAGAACAAATCGCACTTCTCACTTTGGTGTATGATGGCTGCTCCGCTTGTGCTGGGTAATGACCTCCGTGTACTCACAGACGGAAGCAAAAAAAGCGACATCATTCTCTCCATTCTAAAGAACGAAGAAATGATTAAGATTGACCAGGACCCATTGGTAAAGCCTGCTAAACGCATCGGCAAAAACGGTTCGGTAGATATTCTCGCTCGTCCTCTGGAGGACGGCGATGTTGCCCTCTGCTTCTTTAACAAAGGCAAGAGCAAAAAACCTGTTGAGTTTGATATTAACACTCTCAAGGACGAGAAATACTTGGCTCTCGAGCGTACGAGCAACCCCGAGGTTACAGATTTGTGGAGCGACAGTTGCTACCATTCTGACACAATCAAAGCATCCGTTGCATCTCACGGCGTAAAGGTTTATCGCATTTCTTTCAAGCGGATTAAGCCTATGCCGGAGCCTATTGACCCGGCAGAAATGGCAGTAGACGACTCTCCCGTTGATATTGAGGACATAATCAGAGAGTCCGAATCCACTGAAACAACCGACAAAAAAGAAAACTAAAACATTAAAGCGACTGTATTCTCTCTAAACATTATCATAAGAGAATACAGCCGCTTATTATTTTATCGTATAAATGAAAAAGGACACGGCGTATGCTGTGTCTTTTTTCGTGGAGTAAAATTTATGTAAAAAATCTAAAAAGCTGATTAAATATCCTTCAGCACCTCGATAGGAGCTGAATTGATATTAAGTTTCTCAGGCTCATAGCCCTTGATATTATTCTTGGCCATTGCGCCCTTAATCATAAAGAATGCAATGTCTCTGCTGAGTCCTGCATAGTCAACATTGAGTATCTTGGAGCTGACATGCTTTGAGAAAAAGTTGACCAACGGGCCCATCATAAAAGCGGTGATTATAGTACCGATACCGATATTATGAATCTCGCTGAAATTGCCGTGGAACAGAGCAGCAGCGCCTCCGCTGACTATCAGTCCGATAAGGACTACGGTAACATCTGTACCGACTCTGACCCATTTATATGGTAAGTGGGCTGCACGGCTAATCATAAAGCCGAGACTGTCATAAGGACCAACCCCCACGTTGCTTACGAAGAAAAGAGAGCAAGAAAAACACAGAACAATTATGCCTGCCGCAAGAAGGCAAATGCGAACCGCGAGATTATCACCGTGAGCCGCAAGCGACGGTTTAATCAAACCCTCAAAAAATTCGCATGTATAGCCAACACCAACCATGTTAATCAACGTTCCTATGCCGATCAGTCCTCTGTGAGCGACAATAACCACAAATACGATGATAACGATATTGACTATCATTTGGTATGTTCCGAATCCGATTCCTAAGGTCGATGCAACATTCATGTTCATTGATGTAAAGGGGTCAACACCAAATCCCGAAACTGAAAAGAGTGCAATGCCAAAGCCCATAATCACAATGGAAAGGAATGATAACACGCATCTCTTTACCATATTGTGCTGTACAAACATATCTTTTATGTAGCCGTATGCTTCGTCTTGAAATCTCTTCATATTCATCGCCTCTGAATCTTCGGTGGACACTACTTCCGCCACCTTTTTTCCTCTCTCTTTGTCCCCTATTATATACTTGCACAAAAAATAGTCAATAATTTTGTGCAAGTTTCTACCCTATGTATCATATTGCACAATGATTTACTCTGATTTTTGTGCAATATTACCAATGTTATTCCATCTGTTTTCCCAAAAAAGCGGCAGCAACCTGTACTAACTTAATATCAGCCTCGGTAGGAATATCATTTTTATCATTCTCCAGCATAGCAATAGCACCGCTCACATCTCCTCCGTATATGATAGGATACACAACCTCTGCAGGTCTGTCGTATCCCTCTATAGCACTCATAGACGGAATCTTGTCGGTTTTGATATGGACCTGACGATTTTCCATAAGCTCTTCGAGATTTTTTGTTACTCTGCGCTCCAACACCTCACGCTTGCTGATTCCCGATGCAGCGATGACATGGTCGTTATCCATAATCGCAATAGGCAAGCCGGCATCCTTATGCAAAACTTCTGCATACTGCCCCGCAAAATTAGACAACTCACCGATAGGCGAATATTTCTTAAAAATAACCTCCCCCTCAGCGTCCGTATAAATCTCCAAAGGATCACCCTCTTTTATTCTAAAGGAGCGGCGAATTTCTTTGGGGATAACAATTCTGCCCAAATCGTCAATTCGTCTGACTATTCCCGTTGCTTTCATACATAATCCTCCTGCAAAATTTTTCAAATACTTCTGTAATATTTTGCACAAAGAACTTTTTTATATTCAAATCTCAATTTGGAATATTTTTCTTAAAATCAACAAAAAACGCCTTTCGGGTTTTGTGAACCGAAAGGCGTTTTTTACTTTTGTTTTGTTTTTTGGCTTTGGGTGAACCATAGAATCAGGCTGACGGCGATACCGCCTATTAGATTGCCGATTGTTACCGGCAGCTCATTGGTAATAAAAAAGTTATACCAATTCAGCCCGTCGGCATTTATTCCATATTCTTTGGCAGACATAATACCCGTGGGAATATAAAACATATTCGCTACGCTGTGCTCAAAGCCACATATTACGAACACCATAATCGGAAGATACAGAGCGACGATTTTGCCGGCGGCACTTTTTGTGGTCATTGTCATCCAAACAGCCAGACAAACCAAAATATTGCACAAAATACCTCTGATTATTCCGTCACCAAAGCCTATCGTACATTTTGTTTGTGCAACACCGACTATGCTTTGTGCCAATACGCCATCAAATGTAGACATTGTGTGTCCATAGACAGCAAGTGCCGACAAAAGCAGTCCGCCCGCTAGATTGCCGATATATACGACAATCAAGGTTTTGATAAATTTGAGTACACTTGTTTTTCGCTCCAGCACCGATATTGTGATCAGGCAGTCACCCGTAAACAGTTCTGCGCCTACTACCACAACCATTGCGAGACCGGCAGGGAACACAATGCTCTGTATCAGCTTTGCGACAGATGGACTGTCTATCATACAGGATGCCATTGCAGAACCGAGCCCACCGAAAGCAATAAACATACCGGCAAGAACAGACAAAGAAAAGCACTTGACGATATTCATATTACATTTGTTATATCCAATTTCTATATAATCATGTTCAATTTCTCTTGATGTAATCATACAGTTCCTCTCAAATCCGAATATTTGCTGGCGAATCAGTCACTGTATTATAAACAATTTTGTCTGCAATAGCAACAGTTTTGCACTCAAAAATAGAAACAAAACATTCGTAAAATAATAAGCCTGTGAAATTCGAATAATCACAGGCTTAATTTTATTTTGTATAGATAGGAGATGTGATGGCAAGAGGCTTTTTCACTCCGTTGACCGTACCCCAAAGCTCAGCACGATACCACTGATTTTTCTTCAAATCAATGCGGACATGGCGCTCGGTCAAGGCAGTCTCCATAACGACTTCGCCGCCGTTTGTGACGACCTTTATTGTCTTATATTCTATCTCCTCGGGACCTGCATTCTTTTGGCGTGAATGGAGGTCGAGGAAAAAGCTGAAAATCGTCATACCCTTTTTTACCGTTTCGCCCATATTGTAGGTGAGGCCACGCTGATGAACACGGAAGAATAGCTTTGCACCGGTGGAGGCCACTGTTCTGCCGGCACGAATTGCGCTGAGGGCATTAGGCCCGTTCACCTCGCCGTCGATGCCAAGATATGTACAGCCAAAATGGCCGTCACTGTTGTTATTATGCCAATCTTTGCCATAGGTACAAGCAATGTGGTATCCCTTATCCAAAAGAGAATTCCACAACTGCAATGCGGAGTCGTTCTCATAATTATCAAAAGAAAACTCTCTGTGCCAAATTTCTATATAATCCACATCCTGCCAATCGGTAACATTGAACTCCCATCTGCCGCCGGTACACATAGGCGAGCCGAGCTGGTACGGATGAGCAATACCTATTACTCCGTCAGCCGCCTTTACCTGAACAATTTTTTTGTCAATATTATTAGGCACAGCGTCACGCCAATCCACAAACTCCTTTGCACCGAGCACAAGCATATGGCCAAAATAAGTGGTCCACTCAATACCGTGAACGGTAGGTATAATGCTGTCATCGAGCTCATCATAGCCTGAGGTGGTATTGTGGTCTGTGAGAGCAATAAGGGCAAGGTGGTCGTCAGCCGCATTCTGTTGCAGCTCACGAGGCAAAAAACTGCCGTCACTGTGGACAGTGTGGCAATGAAGCTCACAAGGAAGATAACTCATACTTCGCCCTCCCCTTCTACATCTATCTTGTAATCGATATTACAGCCTGCATAATGAATATTCAGCACAATGTCCCAAATCCCCGAGTGGATGGCACCGTTGATAATACCGGGGGTGCTGTCGGTCTCGGCAATAACAATGGTCTGGTCGTTAGGCTGTCTGTGACAAGCGCCACGATACTGTCTGTTTTCGTCAAAAGACAGGGTGACCAAATTAGCTACCGGCAAAAACTCCGACGGATTAACCACGGACACATTATACTTTTTCAGTCCGGCGGTAACTATCTCTGCGGCATTCTCCTCGTCCTCCAAGTATTTTGGTGAATAGGAAAAATGCACAGTCAGTTTTTTCGTACCCTTTGGTACAGTAAAATCCAAGACAATATTGGTCTTGTCCTCATTGGGAGTAATAATGCCCCCTGTGGAAAATATTTGCATACTATCATTCTTTCAAAAATACTATACTAATTATATCACTTATACCGCAGTGTTTCTATTGAATATGTTGTACAAAAATGTTATACTGTTTTTGGTGATAATAATGAAGATATATCTAAAAAATTGGATGTCTAACATAAACGAAAACACAAATCTGTTTTCGCTGGATATTCCCGGGACTCACGATTGTGTTACTCAGTACATTCAGCTGGCGCACCACTTTAGGTGTCAGGACAAAAATATCTACGAGCAGCTCTGCCTGGGAGTAAGAGCCTTAGACATTAGGGTAGAGGCTCACGGCGACAGGCTGAAAATGGTGCACGGCATATCAAAGGCATTTTGTACCCCTAACAAATTAGGAAAGCAGATGGATATGTCCGATGTGCTGGAACAATGCTACGGATTTTTGGACGAAAATCCTACAGAGTCTATCATTTTTCAGTTCAAAAACGATATGAACAATGCAAACGAAAAATGCTTTAACAATCTGTACTATACCTACATAAACAATAACAAAGAAAAATGGTATCTGAAAAATAAAATTCCTACCGTGGCAGAGGCACGAGGCAAAATCGTGCTGATAAGACGCTGCAAAATGTATATGTCCACCCCCGAGTTTACTGATGACACCACGGGAATAGATTTTTCTCGTTTCGTAGAGCAAACCACTGCAGTGCCGGAGCCTTTGGTTTTGGATACAAAATCATTGGACGGAGCAAAGTTTATTATTCAGGACAGATTCAAGTACAAGCCTGTACCGAGATGGAATGAGTGCGTAAAGCCATTTTTGGACAGCAGAGGAAAATTCGACGGCAGCTACATATTCTGCTACCTCTCCACTGCAGGCGGAATAAAAGGACCTAAGCACAATGCAGAATATATCAACAAAATGTTCTTAGACTATCCGCTAAAAAAGGATGCGTATTACGGAACAATTTTTGTGGACTTCCCAACTGCAGCGCTTACCAAAAAAATTATATCCAACAATTTCGACAATAAATATTGAAACAAATAAGAATTTAGTCTATAATATGAAAGTACGGACGGTTGCGGTTTGTGCAACCGTCCGCTTTTTTATATTTTGAGAGGGATAATATGTACAAAATAGGCTTTGATAATGAAAAATATTTGACAATGCAGTCGGAAAGAATCAAGGAGAGAATAGGCGAATTTGGCGGAAAGCTGTACCTTGAATTCGGCGGAAAGCTCTTTGATGATTATCACGCAAGCAGAGTTCTGCCGGGATTTCAACCCGACAGCAAGCTGCAAATGCTCCTACAGCTAAAAGACAAGGCAGAAATAGTCATAGTAATATCTGCCGAGGATATAGAAAAGAACAAAATTCGTGGCGATCTTGGGATAACATATGACACAGATGTATTCAGACTGATAAAGTCATTTGAAGAAAAGGACCTGTTCGTAGGCAGTGTTGTGCTGACAAAATATGCCGAAACGCCAAAAGTGCTGGCGTTTGAAGAAAAGCTGAAGAATGCCGGCATAAAATACTATCATCACTACATTATTGACGGCTACCCAACCAACACTACAGCCATTGTGTCTGACAACGGTTTCGGCAAAAATGACTATATCGAAACCGAAAGAGAACTGATAGTAATTACTGCACCGGGCCCAGGCAGCGGAAAAATGGCAACCTGTCTCTCACAGCTCTACCACGAAAACAAAAGGGGTACAAAGGCAGGGTATGCAAAATTTGAGACATTCCCTATTTGGAACATTGAGCTTAATCATCCGGTAAATATCGCATACGAGGCTGCAACAGCAGACCTGAATGATGTTAATATGATAGACCCGTGGCATCTGCAGGCATACGGTAAAACTACCGTAAATTACAACAGAGATGTCGAAATCTTCCCTGTGTTGAAAGCCACATTTGAAAAAATATACAACGAATGTCCCTACCAGTCGCCTACAGATATGGGTGTAAATATGGCAGGGAACTGCATATTTGACGACGAGGCGGTACGACAGGCTGCAGATGACGAAATCATACGCAGATATCTCACAGCAAAGGTAAACAAAAAGCGTGGTGCGAAAAATGACGACGAAATCTACAAGCTGGAACTGCTGATGAACAACGCAAACCTGACTGTAGAGGACAGAAAATGTCTCGTTGCGGCAAACAAGGTCGCCGAAGAAACAAGTGCACCTGCGGCAGCTATAGAATTGCCTGACGGCACTATGGTAACGGGCAAGACCTCATCACTCTTAGGCTGTGCATCGGCTGCTCTGCTGAACACTCTCAAAAAGTCGGCAGATATGCCCGATGTTACACTGATAGACCCTAATGTAATCAAGCCTATCCAGGCGCTCAAAACAGAGCATCTGGGAGCAAAGAATCCAAGACTGCACACAAACGAGGTGTTGATTGCACTGTCCGTATCCGCACTGACCGACGATAATGCCAAGGAAGCTATGGCACAGCTGTCGAGGCTGAAAAACAGCGAAATGCACTGCACGAGCAGACTGTCAAGAGTGGACGAAAATGTAATCAAACAATTAGGTATTCGTCTGACATACTCGGACGAGAAATAAAATTTTCATAAAATTTTATCTTCCTATTGATTTATGAAAAAAACAGTTTTATAATATATAAGTACAGACGGTTGTACAGCCAAAAAGGTACAGCCGTCTTTTATCATTTTAGGAGGAAAATATATGAGCGCCAAGTACATATTCATCACCGGCGGCGTTGTGTCGGGATTAGGCAAAGGAATAACTGCGGCATCCCTGGGCAGACTGCTCAAGGCGAGAGGACTGAAGGTTACGGCACAAAAGCTCGACCCGTACCTCAATGTTGACCCGGGCACAATGAACCCTGTTCAGCACGGCGAAGTTTTCGTTACCGACGACGGAGCAGAGACTGACCTGGACCTCGGCCACTACGAAAGATTTATAGACGAATCACTGTCCCAAAACTCAAACCTGACCTCAGGCAGAGTGTATTGGAAGGTTATCACAGACGAGCGTAAGGGCGTCTATGGCGGACAAACAATCCAAATCATCCCTCATGTAACAAATGAAATAAAAAAATACATTGCACGCAATGCGGACACAGGAGCAGATGTATGCTTAGTAGAAATCGGCGGAACTGTCGGCGACATTGAGTCACAGCCGTTTGTGGAGGCTATCCGTCAGTTTGCGGTAGAGGTAGGCAGAGAGAACTGTCTCTTTATCCATGTTACACTCGTTCCGTATCTTGCGGCATCGGACGAGCTGAAAAGCAAGCCAACTCAGCACTCTGTTAAGGAAATGCTGTCATTGGGTATCCATCCTGACATTATAGTATGCCGCACAGAGCATCCGCTCACAGACGACATACGCAACAAAATTGCTCTGTTCTGCAATGTTGAAAAAGAATGCGTAATTGAAAACAACAACTGCGACATTCTCTATGCTGTACCAATGATGCTCAAGGAGCAGCATATGGACGAGGTTGTACTCAAAAAATTGGGTATCGATGCACCTAATCAGGACCTCAGCGACTGGGAAGAAATGCTCTATGCTCTGCGCAACCCGAAGCAAACAGTAAAGATTGCATTGGTAGGAAAATATGTAGAGCTCCACGACTCGTATATCTCTGTCAACGAGGCACTGAAGCACGGCGGAATTGCCACTCGCTCGGCAGTGGATATCCACTGGATAGACAGTGAGTCTTTGGAAAAAGAAGGAACAAATCTTGACGAAATTCTCGGTGATATGGACGGCATACTCGTCCCCGGCGGATTCGGTTCGAGAGGTATCGAAGGCAAAATTCTCGCCTGCGAATATGCAAGAACACATAATTTGCCGTACCTCGGAATATGCCTGGGTATGCAGATAGCTATTATCGAATTTGCCCGTCATGTGCTGGGTATGGAGGGTGCTAACTCGGCAGAGATAGATCCTGAGACACCGTATCCTGTTATCGACATACTGCCGGAGCAAAAGGATGTTACCGATATGGGCGGAACAATGCGTCTCGGTCAGTATCCATGTACACTCAATCCCGAATCAAAGTCATATCAGCTCTATGGTGCATCTATGATATATGAGCGTCACCGTCACAGATACGAAGTCAACAACGACTACAGAGCAGATTTGCTCAATGGCGGAATGATTTTTGCCGGAACATCTCCCGACAATCATATAGTAGAAATGGTAGAAATACCGGAACACCCATGGTTTGTGGCAGGTCAGTTCCATCCGGAATTTAAGTCCAGACCGAACAAACCTCATCCTCTGTTCCGTGGTTTC
>URJF01000003.1 GCA_900548085.1 uncultured Oscillospiraceae bacterium
CACCGCCGTACCAGCCGAAGTAGTGGTTATATGACAGCACATCGGAAATGTGTACATACTCCTCGTCGATATTACAAGCGGTGAGCACAGCCTCGGTGGTAGGTCGTGTCTTGTCTAAAGAATGAACAAGGTCATTTAGCATCTTATGATTATCAATAAGGCTCTTGTCTGCGCCGCCCATAGAAATCTCGTTAGACAGTCCCCAAACCACGATAGAGGGGTGATTATAGTTTTGGCACACAAGCTCAGTCATCTGAGTGCGTGTGTTCTCCACACCGTTAGGCAGGTGACGGGAAATATACGGAATCTCAGCCCAAACAACAAGACCTCTCTCGTCGCAAAGGTCATAAAAATACTGTGCATGCTGATAGTGGGCGAGACGAACGGTATTTGCGCCCATCTCACAAATCAGGTCAATATCTTCCTTATGGTGACAAGGCAGCAATGCATTGCCTATATCGGGGCGGTCCTGGTGACGAGATACGCCACGGAGCGGATATTCCTGACCGTTAAGTATAAATCCCTTTTGGGGGTTAATCTCATAGGAACGACAGCCGAAACGAGTTTTTATCTCGTCCAAAGCCTCGCCGTTTACAAGCAGACGAGCGGTGAGTGTATAAAGAAACGGGTCCTTTGTTCCGTTCCAAAGATGTACATTCTTTATTGTAACCGATGAGGTAGGATTTTTGCCCTGTGCGATGGTGGAAGAAATTACATTTTCACCGTCGAATATTTCAAACTCAACCTCGCCGTCGGCAAATGCCTGCATCTCAACCTCGGCATCGGCACCGTTAATCTTAGGTGTAACCATAACACCCGGAGCGCCGTAATAATCCAAATCAAAATGAGCCTTAGGCACGCCGATAGCGGTCACATCACGATAGATACCGCCGTAAAAGGTAAAATCTGCCATCTGCGGATAGACAAAATCGTTAGGTGCGTTGTCCGCCGTGACAACAAGCAGGTTGGTATCCTTTATGTCATTCAGTTTTACTCTAAAGGTGGAGTATCCACCGTGATGAGTGCATATTTTCTTTCCGTTCCAATAAACCTCGGCAGAAGAATTGACGCCGTCAAACTGCAAATAGTGCTCCTCACCGTCGGGCAGGTCGGATGCCTTAATCTCCTTTGCAAAATAGCCTGTGCCACGCCAATAGTCATTTCCGCCGTCCTGACCGTCTTTTCCGTTCCAAGTGTACGGCAGGTCCAACTGCTCCCAATCTTCAGGCAAAACTGAGGGGACTGAGGCTGCGGCTTTCTTAAATCTCCAAGATTTGTTGATATTAGTAATATTTCTCATTAGACTTCATCTCCTTTTTTTGTCCTCCAAGGTGTACAGGAAGTGCATACTTACAAAACAAATCAGCGAGCCGATGAATACAAGCGCACCGGTGGCTGTATAAATTTTTTCTGCAACACCGGGAGCCTGGCTGACTGCGTCCAGCTTTTCGTTATATCCGGTACTGCCGAGAGCGAGGGCAACAACTGCTGCACCGAGTCCCTGAGCAATCTTGCGGAACAGGGAGTAGGTGGCATAAATTGAGCCTTCTTCTCTCCTGCCGGTTTTTTCTTCCTGATAATCGATACAGTCGGCAACCAAAGCCCACATAAGTGTAAGATAAAAACAAGCGCCGAACATAGCAATACCGATAAATGCAATCCATACATACGGATTTTTAAACTTAATAAATGTAGCTATACCGCTGGCTACGGCAGAAATGATAAACGGATATGTGCAAAGTTGCTTTTTGGTAAATTTCTTAAGCAGAGGCTTTGTAATAACGATACCGAGAGCCACAGGCAGACCTGCTATGATGGTAGCGATAGAAATTATCTTTGTGTTTTGGAAATAGCACATAAATACATACTGCATAGAGCTGGTGACAGTCATCATCAGCGCAAGATATGCCACAGACGAAATAGTAACGCCCATCATATGCTTGTTCTTAAAAAACGAGTCGAGAGTCTTAAAGTAATTGAATTTTTGATTTTGGTGTACTGTAGGCTCAACACGCTCAACTGTCATCTTGCGCAGTAAAATAAATGCAACAAAGCCTATAAGTCCCATAACACCCACAATAATAACAAATATGTTGCCACGGGGATTCTTTTGCTCATCATATACCAAAAGAGGCAAGAGAATCATAACAGGAACCTGAGCGAACATAGCGCCCACACTGCGCCATGTGGAAAGCTCGCTGCGGTGGATAGAATCTGTGGTAATAACTGACTGCATAGAGCCATAAGGTACGTTGACAGAGGTGTACGCCACGCTCCACACACAATAAAGGCCGAGACACATAGCTATCTTCAGTCCGTAGGGAGCTGTAGGTGCATAAATAAAGAGCAAAATGCTGGAAATAAGGAGAGGAATGCTCGCCCACTTTATCCACGGCTTAAACTTGCCATCCTTTCCGGGCTTTGCGCTGTCACAAATTCCGCCGATAATCGGATCGTTGATTGCGTCAAAAATCTTAGCAATCAAAATGATGACGGCAAAATGCTTAGCTTTGATACCCATACAGGTGACATAAAACAGCATAAGATAGTTGTTGATAAAAGCAAAGCTCATATTGCAGCCAAAGTCGCCGAATGCATAGCCTATCTTATCTCGCATACCAAAGGGTTTGTTCTTTTGTTCCATAAAAAATCCTCCGAAAAAACAATGTCCTCAATAGCTTTTGTCTCTCGTATAAATTTGTCAATTTTGATTATAATACAAATACATCGAATTTTCAACAGCCGACAATAATATTATGTCTGTGTTTTCTTCAAATAAAAACGGAATAAAATGTATGTTTTTTATTGAAATTATTTTCTCTGTTTTTAGCCTGTTTCGTGCACAAAATAATTATGCACTGCGGTGCAGGAGGTAATGAGAATGAAAATGAACACATCAAAAACGCTGATGAAATGTGTCGGTGCTACTCTGGCTGTATGCTCGGTTATGTCTATGGTAGGCGGAGCCAAAGCAGGCAGTATGGGCAGTATGAACAAGGCAAAAAAATCAGTAAGGAAAACCATCAACAAAATGGCGGATGTGGTAGATACCATAGCGGCTGTAATGTAAAAAACAGCAGGGTTGCGTATTTTCGTAACCCTGCTGTACTTTTTTATCGTACCACACGGACAGCCTGTCCGTCTATATTGTCTATGTATTGCGAAAACTTTGTGCCAAAAGCTTTTCCGTCGGGGAAAAACTCAAGCATGGGCTGAAGCACAAATCTTCTTTCGCTGTAGCGTGGGTGAGGCACAATGAGATTGTCGCTGTGCTCCTGATACCCTTCTGCGAGAATAATATCTATATCCAAAATTCTCGGACCGAATCTAATGGCTCTCACTCTGCCGAAGCCTGCTTCTATACCGAGGCAGATACCCAACATCTCGTGGGGCTCAAAGCGAGACTCAACCAAAACAACTGCATTATAAAAATCGTCCTGTCTGGCATAGCCCACCGGCTCGGTCTCATATATTGATGATTTTTTTATTACATCCGTGTACGGCAAAAGATTAAGCGCATCTATGGCATTTTCGATATTTGCCTGTCTGTCGCCCATATTTGTTCCGATAGAAAGTATATATCTCATTATCTCTCCCTGCTGATAGACACAGCCATATAATCAAAGTCTTCTTTTACGGGAGCCTCAGGCTTTTTTAGCGTAACATCGACCTTTAGTATTTCCTCAAACTCGTCGAGAATAGCGTCGGCAACAACCTGAGCCGCTCTCTCGATAAGGTCGTACTTTTCGGCAGTAAAAACACGCTTTACGCACTTGACAACCTTTGCATAGCTGACAGTGTCCTCCACATTGTCTGAATGGCAGGCTTTTGCAATATTAACATAGTAGTCAATGTCGATATAAAAGTTCTGTCCCTGCTCCTTTTCCTCCGGATTAACACCGTGGTAGGCATAGAAATGGAGGTTTTTTATTGTTATCTTGTCCATTTTGCTATCTCCTGTGCCATCAGAATACCCTGTTTTTCATTTTTTACATCGTGGATACGAATTATATCTGCTCCACCCAAAATTGCCGCTGTATCGGCTGCAATGTTACCATAGACACGCTGTATCGGGTCGCTCTGACCGCTGCAAGCGGCTATAACACGCTTTCTGCTTGTGCCTAAGAGCAGAGGGTATCCGTCGATTTTGTACTTTTTTACATTAGCTAAGAGGTCGAGATTGTCATCCACATCTTTGCCGAAGCCGATGCCCATATCAAGGCAGATACAATCTCTGTCTACTCCCAATTTTTCACACTGAGCCAAAGAGTCAATAAAAAATTTTTTTACATCAGCACATCTGCCGGCTCCATTATGCATAATTATCCAGCCACAGCCGCTGTTTTTTACTGCATTTGCCATATCGGGTGCAATAACACCCGATACATCATTGATTATATCAACGCCTGCTGCCGCACATTTCTCTGCCACATAAGAAAAATACGTATCCACGGAAATAGGCAAATCTGTTTTGTTCCTAATCTCAGTCAGGACAGGCTCAAGGCGTGCCCATTCCTCCTCGGGTGAAATCTCGGTATAACCGGGGCGGGTGCTCTGTGCACCGAAATCCAAAATATCCGCGCCCTGTGACTCGAGTTCAAGAGCGTGAGCCACCGCTTTTTTGCTGTCGAGCCAATTTCCGCCGTCGGAAAAAGAGTCTGGTGTAACATTGATTATACCCATTACCAAAATTTTTCCGTCACCGTAGGCTATCTTTTTATCTCTACATTTCCAAATCATAATTACTTTGTCAGCAGTGACAACACCTCCGCTCTCGTCCTTGCATCATTGCGCATTCTGCCACGCAATGCCGATGTCTGTGTGTATGAGCCAGATGCTCTCGCACCACGGATAGACATACACATATGCTCTGCCTCAATTATTACCGCAACGCCTTTTGGTGTAAGGTTATCGTTAAGAAAATCTGCAATATCCGAAGTGAGTCTCTCCTGCACCTGCGGCTTTTTTGCAAAATTATCCACTATGCGAGCCAGCTTTGACAAACCGATAATCTTATTATCACTGGGAATATAGGCAATATGTGCTTTGCCCACAAAAGGCAAGAGGTGATGCTCACACATAGACGAAAAAGGAATATCACGAACAATAACCATCTCGTCATTTGATTTTTCGTCAAAAAGTTTAAGGTGCTGATGCGGATCTTCGTCAAGACCTGCAAACATTTCCTCATACATATTAGCCACTCTCTTAGGTGTTTCAATAAGACCGGGACGATTTACATCTTCGCC
This sequence comes from uncultured Oscillospiraceae bacterium, assembly GCA_900548085.1. GTDB lineage: Bacteria > Bacillota > Clostridia > Oscillospirales > Acutalibacteraceae > Eubacterium_R. The sequence continues at coordinate 5,250 of URJF01000003.1, forward strand.
TACAGCCTCAAGAATCACCCTGACAGCGTCCATAATCTTTTGCTTATTTTCTTCTGTAATCATAAATATTCTCCGTTACTTATTGAAATAGCCTTTCATTTCTTTGATTGATTCCTGAGTGAGAGTATTATTTTTATACTTAACCTCGCAGGAGTAAATCGTAACATCCGTATTTTTTTTGCTGAAAACAAACAGAACATCTTTGTTGTTTTCAAAATTACGGACGGTGATGTTAGTATTGGATGAACTCATCAAATGGCGGAACAAAGTCTCACTGTTTTCGTAATTGTCCGAATTGAAAAGAGAGGTATAACCGTAGAGGATAATCTCATTTGCGAGAGCATAATTTTTTTTGTCGGCAATGTAGTATCTCAAAAGATTGGTAACATCTATAGCCTGCAGCTTTTGTTCGCCCTCTTTGATACGGACAGAATATGTATCCTCTTTTTCGCCGCCGTCATAATTTACGCTTTCCTTTGACGGATATACAAATGAGCCGAATTTGTTTTCATATTCTACAAAATCGCCTTTTTTGAATCCTACATAATAATCTATGTCTATACCGAGATAAGAGGTGAGTTTGTTCTGCAAAGCTGCACCGCCTCCGGTAGAATATATGCTGTACATAGATTTTCCGTCAATCTTAGTATCAGGTGATATGGCGCAAGCCTTATATGCCATATCATCTGCATCTATCTGCAATATATACGCATAGTGAATAACTGACTGCTCGTCATCGGTCTCATATACCAAAAAATTGCCCTTACCCGAAATAGATGGCAAAGAAATATCGTCATTTTCGTCTGCAACGGTGGTAGAAACGCTGACCTCATCACCTGCAATAAACTGTGAAAACGAAGAATACTTTGAGCTGAGCAGTGTCACAAAAACTATCGTCACTGCCACAATCAAAATCAAAAGGGTAATGAGAATACGCTCTTCTCTGCTGCTTTTGTATCTGGATTTGGATACATAAATATCACCACGATGCTTAAAAATTTTCATCAAAAAACAGCCCCTTTCTCAATAGTTAAGGCTATTATATAGTAATAAAAAATAAAATACAAGTTATTTATAAAAAATTTGAAATACAGAGCCTTCGTTTTCCACAGACACCCATTATAAATGTTTATAATATTAAAATACTTATTGACTATCTATATATTATAATATATAATATATAGATGTATTAGTTTAAGTTTATGAGGAATAGTTATGATGGAAACATATAAGGATTTATGGAAAGAAGTGTTGGAGTACTGCAAGGCTCATACCAACAAAACGGGCTATGACTTGTGGCTCTCTCCTATCGAAATATTAGGATTTGAAAACGGTATTGCTCAACTTGAATTCAGCAATAAATTCAGAAAAGATACAGTCGTAGAACAATATGGCGACTTAATCAACGAAGCATTTGAAAAAATTTGCGGTTTTACCGTAATAGTAGCATTTCTTTGTCCGGAGGATTTTATCTCCGAAAAAGAAAAAAATAAGCAGGATTTGAAGGATTACAAAAACGATACCTTTACTTTTGATAACTTTATCGTAGGTCCATCAAACAAATTTGCATACACGGCGGCTAAGGCTATCGCTGCAGACCCGGGAGGACAAATCAGCAGCGGCAATACTTTGTCTAACTACAATCCTCTCTTTATCTACGGTAACAGCGGACTGGGAAAAACTCATTTGCTCAACGCTATCAGCTATGAAATTCAACGTAATTATCCCGATATGACAGTTACTTATGTAAAGAGTGAAGAATTTCTTAACGAATTTATTTCTGCTCTGGGTAATCATACTACCGATGTCTTCCACAAAAAATACAGAGACAACTGTGATATACTGCTGGTGGATGATATTCAATTCATAGCAGGTAAGGAACAAACGGAAGAAGAATTTTTTCACACCTTTAACTCATTGGTAGATAACGGAAAACAGGTAGTATTGACCTCTGACCGTCCGCCGAAAGAGATACAGTCACTGACAGACAGACTACGCAGCAGATTTGTCAGCGGACTACTGGCAGATGTGCAGTCTCCCGAATTTGAAACGAGATGTGCCATCATAAAACGCAAGGCAGAGCTGCTTAATTTCGAAATTAACGACACTGTAGTACAATATATTGCCGAAAGAATAAAAACAAATATTCGTCAGCTTGAGGGTATTACTAAAAAACTCAATGCACTGTGCAAAATAAGCGGACAGACACCTACCATCGCTCTCGCTCAAACAGCGATAAAAGATATACTCGACGATGTACAACCACTGCCTGTTACTATAAAACAAATAGTAAACGAAGTTAGTAGAACAACAGGTGTATCTGTAGAAGATATATACAGCAAAAAACGTAACTCCAATATCAGCAACGCAAGAAAAATGTGTCTGTACATAATAAGAGAAGTTACACCTATGAGCTACGAAGCAATAGGTAACGAATTTAACAATATGCATCATACTACAGTTTCATACAATGTTGAAAAAATAGAACAACTGATGAAAACTGATTCTGTGCTCAATTCACAAATAAACGATATTATCAATAATATCAAAGATTCACAATAATCTGAGTTTTCCACAAAATTTTCATTTTCCACATAATTTTTTTGCACAAAGTATGTGGATAAAAAAAGTTTTTAACATTCTCCACATTTTTTCGACATCACAAAAAAATTTATTGTGGACAGATAAAATAAGTGATACCAAGGACTTTGAGAGTTTTGCACAAATTCGACGGCCTATAATACTACTAATAAAACTATATTTATTGAATAGAGGGAAAAAAGATGAAATTTGTTTGTAACACAAGAGAACTGTCAGCTGCCTGCAACAATGTAATCAGAGCGGTTAGCACAAAAGTTACAATACCTACTATAGAAGGTATCCTCATAGAATGCGGCTCTGACACACTGAGCCTGACAGGATATGATTTTGAGTTCGGCATCAACACCACACTGAGTGTAGATGTGGTAGAGCCGGGCGGAATAATAATCAACGCAAAGGTACTTTGCAACATTATTGCAAAGCTCAGTGACGAAGAGGTTACTGTAGAGACTAACGGTACATCTGTTTCTATCATCAGCGGTGCGGCGCAGTACAATATTACCGGTATAGACGCCGAAGATTATCCGGAGCTCCCCTCAGTCAACAGTGGTATTCCCGTTCAGTTTGAACAAAAAATGTTGCACAGTATGATAACACAAACGCTTTTTGCTGTGGCAGATAACGAAAGCAGCAAGCCGGTATATACAGGTCTTAAATTTGAACTTAACAACAATGTACTTACACTGGTAGGTGTGGACGGCTACAGATTGGCTATAAGAAAAGAAAATGTAAAGTATGACGGCGATGAGTTGGTATTTATTGTACCGAAAAAAACAATCAGAGAGTTAATGAAACTCATCGACGCTGAAAGTGAAGACAACATCAGCATCAGCATAGGCAAGAGACATATTGTATTTGAGGTAGAAAATTACAGCATAATCAGCAGACTGCTGGACGGCGAATTTTTGGACTACACAAATGCTATGCCTAAGACAATCAGCACCACTGTACTCATCAACACGAGAGATGCTATCGACTGCATAGAGAGATCTCTCCCTGTGATTGAAAACAATCAAAAAAATCCTATCAGATGTCTGTTTGATAATGACCAAATGAGAGTCAGCACTGTGTCGAGCCTCGGTCGAGTAGTGGACTATACCCACGCAAATACCGCAGGTGACAGAGTAGAAATCGGTTTTAACAGCAAATTTATGCTGGATGCTCTCAGCAGTGCAGATACAGATGAAGTTAAGATAGAGTTGAACGGACCTGTCAGTCCGGTAAAAATTACACCGATAAATAACGAGAGCTTTATGTTCCTTGTACTTCCTATGAGGTTAAAAAATGAAAATTAAGGTATCGGTAGCTCCCCATAAAAAAGAGACCGTAACTATCAAAACAGAATATATACAACTCCAATCACTGCTCAAATTTAAGGGTATCAGTGAAACAGGAGGTCAGGCAAAAGAATTTATTCAAGAAGGACTGATAAAGGTAAACGGTGAGGTCTGTACCGCAAGGGGTAAAAAAATAAGAAACGGCGACATTGTGTCAGCCTTCGGTACCGACTATCTTGTAAAAAATGAAAATTAACAGTATCAATATAAAAAATTATCGCAATATCGGAGAAATGAATCTCAATTTTGGCGACACAAACATAATTTGGGGCGAAAACGCACAGGGCAAAACTAATTTGTTAGAGGCAATATATTTGTTTACCGGCGAAAAAAGTTTTAGAGGTGCAAAAGATAAAGAGCTGATTATGTTCGGAAAAGAATTTGCGTCGATGAATATTGAATTTAACAACAATAACAGAGACCAAAGTGCCGAAATCGTCATAAAAAACAAGAGAACAGCCACACTGAACGGTATCAAAAAGAAAAGTGTAGGCAGTCTCGGAGATGAGATAAAGGCGGTAATATTCAGTCCCGTACATCTTAATATGATAAAAGGCGGACCGGAGGAAAGAAGAAGTTTTGTAGATACTGCACTGTGTCAGCTGAACAGCAACTACAGAATGCTGCTGAAAGAATACAATAAGACACTGAAACAGCGCAACACATTGCTAAAAAGTCTGGACGGAAATCTTACTCTTACGCCCGAGACAGAAATATATTTGGATGTGTGGAACAAAAATTTGACAAAAGCAGGGGCAAAAATAGTTTTTCAGCGACAAAAATATATTGAGGCAATCACTCCGTATATTTGCGAAATATTCTGCGGTATCAGTGACGGCAAAGAAAAAATAACTGCCGAATACTTCAGCAAAGCGGGATATATCCCAAATATGACCACAGAAAAAATAGAAAATACTATGATGGTATCTCTGGCAGGACACAAAACGGCGGATATAGTAAACAAAACCACCACCGTAGGACCGCACAGAGATGATATAGAAATAAAAATCAATGGTATATCGGCAAAAACATATGCCTCTCAGGGACAGCAAAGGTCATGTGTGCTGGCATTAAAATTAGCCGAAGCGAGACTGCTGAGTAAAAAAACAGGAGTCAGTCCGGTGATACTGCTGGATGATGTAATGAGTGAGTTGGACGAAAAGCGTCAGAATTATATACTCAACAACATTAAGGACAGGCAGATTTTCGTCACCTGCTGTGACAAAAATACCATATTACGGCTGAAAAGCGGAAAAACTTTTCACATCAGCGACGGTAAAGCAGAGGAAAACTGATATGTTTTTGCATCTCGGAGAAGATACGGTAATAACCGACGATGAAATAGTCGGAATATTTGATATAGATACCTCTACGGTGAACAAAGCCACGAGAGATTATCTGTCGGCGGCAGAAAAAAGCAAGCGGGTAGTGTATGTCAACTACGACCTGCCAAAGAGTTTTGTTGTGACCGACGACAAAGTCTATATCGGACCAATCAACACAAGCACGCTGAATAAGCGCTCAAAAATAAACAAACCAACAAAATAAAAACGGAGTTTTTTAAATGGCAGAAGAAGAAATCAAAAAGCAAGAAACCACAAATCTTGAAGAAGAGGACATTGATACAGTCGTAACAGAAGAATACGATGCCGATGATATTCAGGTACTTGAGGGATTAGAGGCTGTAAGAAAGAGACCGGGTATGTATATCGGCTCTACAGGTCCGAGAGGACTGCACCACCTTGTGTACGAAATTGTGGATAACTCTATCGACGAGGCTCTGGCAGGAGTTTGTACTCACATTGAGGTAGAAATTTTGCCCGACAATGTTATCACGGTACGAGACAACGGTCGTGGTATTCCTACGGGTATAAACGAAAAGACAGGTCTACCGGCTGTAACAGTCGTGCTGACTGTTCTCCACGCAGGCGGTAAGTTCGGCGGCTCGGGATACAAGGTATCCGGCGGTCTGCACGGTGTAGGCAGCTCGGTAGTAAATGCGTTGTCCGAATGGCTGGAGGTAGAGGTTACACAAAACGGCCATATCTACAGTCAGAGATTTGAGCGTGGCAAGCCTGTAAACGACTTGCATATTATCGGCGACAGTGACGGTCACGGTACCTTTATTAAGTTTAAGGCCGACGCAGATATTTTCCAAGAGACAACAAAATACACCTTTGATATATTGGAGCGCAGACTGAGAGAACAGGCATTCCTAAATGCAGGACTGTCAATCAGCCTGGCAGACAAGAGAGAACTCTCCGACAGAAACAGTGATGACAAGTACGAGGAGGGCGAGCACAAGGGAGTATATTGCTACGAGGGCGGTATCCGTTCTTTTGTAGAATTTATAAACAAAAGCAGAGGACTCAATCCTATTCAAGATGAGGTAATCCATATTTCTACCACAAAGGACGACAAGTCTGCTGAGGTGGCACTGTGCTACACAGACGGATATACCGAGACGCTGCTTTCATTCGCAAACAATATCAATACTATCGACGGCGGTACTCACGAAACCGGATTTAAGACTGCACTGACGAGAGTATTCAATGACTACGGCAAAAAGTTCGGAATACTTAAGGACAGCGACAAAAAATTCACCGGTGACGATGTAAGAGAGGGTATCACAGCCGTAATCAGCGTAAAGCTGACAGAGGCACAGTTTGAGGGACAAACAAAGGGCAAACTGGGCAATACAGAAATGACCGGCGTTGTTTCATCACTTGTTTATGACAAGCTGATGACATACTTTGAAGAACATCCGGCTGTTGCCAAAACCCTGCTGAACAAATCTCTGGACGCATCCCGTGCAAGAGAGGCAGCAAGAAAAGCGAGAGAAAATGCAAGAAGAAAATCTCCGCTGGAGAGCAACTCACTGCCGGGCAAGCTGGCAGACTGCACAAGCAAAGACCCCACAAAGTGTGAGCTGTACATAGTCGAGGGTGACTCCGCAGGCGGTTCCGCAAAGGACGGTAGAGACAGAAAGCATATGGCTATTCTTCCTCTTTGGGGAAAAATGCTGAATGTAGAAAAAGCGAGAGTGGATAAGGTAATCACTAACGAAAAACTTGTGCCGGTAGTAATGGCACTGGGTACAGGTATAGGCGACGACTTTGATATATCCAAGCTCCGTTATCACAAGATTATAATTATGGCGGATGCCGATGTCGACGGTGCACACATTCGTACACTTCTGCTGACATTTTTCTTTCGCTATATGCCGCAGCTTTTGGAAGAAGGACATGTTTATCTGGCTCAGCCACCACTCTTTAAGGTGTCTAAGGGCAAGAGAAGTGTATATGCCTTTTCCGATGAGCAGAGAGACCAAGAAATAGAAGAATTCGGCGGCGACTGCGATATTCAGAGATACAAAGGTCTCGGTGAGATGGACCCTGAGCAGCTGTGGGAAACCACTATGGACCCTGAGTTCAGAACAATGCTGAGAGTAACTATCGAAGATGCGCAAAGAGCCAGCGAGAATTTCTCCATCCTTATGGGCGATAATGTAGAACCCCGCCGAGAATTCATTGAGCAAAACGCAAAGTTCGTTCAGAACCTTGATGTATAATAATAAGTAAGTGTAATCAGCGGGGTTCGCCCGATGCTCCAAATCTATGATTTGGGAGAAACAGTCCGGTGGACTGTTTCGTAGCATCTTGAGCAACTGAAAAAAAGCAGAAAACTCCCTGACGGCGAACAATAAATAAAGGTACTTTCCTTCCGGACAGAGCACGGCGAAGCTCGTGCGGAAAGAAAGGGGTTCGCCCGATGCCAACTGACAGAATTGCTCCGCAAACGTATCTATATTCTATAAAGAATAACATTATAAGAAAACAAACCTAATTCGGTATAACATCGCCGAAATGAAGGAGATAATCGAATGAATGACGAAATACGCTACGACAATCAACATATTGTTGATGTAGAAATAAGCAGCGAAATACGAAAAGCGTTTTTGGACTACTCTATGAGCGTTATTGTATCTCGTGCACTGCCGGATGTGCGTGACGGACTTAAGCCCGTACACCGTCGTATTCTCTACGCAATGTACGACAATAATCTCTACCCAACAAGTCCGTACAGAAAGTGCGCTACTACCGTCGGTGAAGTGCTGGGTCACTACCACCCCCACGGCGACGCATCTGTATATGACGCAATGGTTAGACTTGCACAGCCTTTCTCTATGAGACACACACTCGTAGACGGTCACGGTAACTTTGGTTCTATCGACGGTGATCCGCCGGCTGCATATCGTTATACCGAAAGCAGAATGAGCAAAACAGCAATGAAAATGCTGGACGATATCAAAAAGGATACTGTCGATTTTGCTCCAAACTTTGATGACACAACAAAAGAGCCTACGGTGCTGCCTGCTCGTTTTCCAAATCTGTTGGTAAACGGTTCATCGGGTATCGCAGTAGGTATGGCAACAAACATTCCGCCTCACAATATGAGAGAGGTAGTAGAGGGAATGTGCTGTCTGATAGACAACCCAAATGCCGAGCTGGACGAAATAATGGAACACATAAAAGGTCCCGATTTTCCGACAGCAGGTATAATAATGGGTGCAAAGGGAATAAAAGAAGCCTATGCAACAGGCAGAGGCAAGATTTATGTCCGTGCAAGAGCAGAAATAGTCGAAACAAAGGGCGACAGATTTAAGATAGTAGTAACCGAAATCCCATATGGCGTAAACAAGGCGAGACTCATTCAGCGTATCGCCGACTTGGTAAAAGAAAAGCGTCTCGAGGGTGTAGCAGATGTGCAGGACTACTCCGACAGAAAAGGTATGCACATTGAGGTCACAGTAAAGAGGGACGCAAACGCACAGGTTGTGCTGAACAATCTCTACAAAATGACCGATATGCAGGTAACTTTCGGTACAATTATGCTGGCGCTTGACGACGGAGTACCTAAGATACTCACGCTGAAACAAATACTTCAAAAGTATATTGCATTCCAAGAAGAAATTGTTCGCAGAAGAACACAGTTTGACCTGAAAAAAGCACAGGACAGAGCACATATCTTGGAAGGACTGGCAAAGGCTATTGATATAGTAGATGATGTAATCGCTACAATCCGTGCCTGCAAGGGCGGACAAGCCGAGGCAAAGCAAGCCATTATGGACAAGTTCGGCTTTGATGATCCGCAGGCAAGTGCAATCGTAGCATATCGTCTCGGTCAGTTGGCAGGTCTTGAGATAGAAAAAATACTCAACGAATTGGACGAGTTGCACGAAAAAATCAAGGACTTTTTGGACATATTGGCTAATGAGCAGCGTATCCTCGACATAATCAAGGAGGAGGCTCGTGCCATCGCAGAAAAGTACGGCGACGAGAGAAGAACAGAAATTTCTGCATTCTCCGGCGATGTTGAGGACGAGGAGCTTATTCCTGTTGAGGACTGCATACTTACCCTCACCGAAAAGGGATATATCAAGAGACAGACAGTAGATACCTACAAGGCGCAGAACAGAGGCGGAAAGGGAATAATGGGTATGGCGAGAAGAGAAGAAGATTTCGCCAAAAATATGTTCACCTGCTCCACTCATGATTTTGTTATGCTGTTCACCAACCGAGGCAGAGTATTTAAGCTGAAGGGCTACAACATTCCCGAGGCATCACGCACAAGCAAGGGAATGAATGTAATCAATCTGCTGCCTATCGAGCAGGGTGAAGTAGTAACAGCTATGGTAAAGGTACCGAAAGAGGAGGATCGCTCCTATCTCTGTATGGTAACACGAAACGGTATCATCAAGCGTACCGAGCTGAGCCTCTTTAACCATATCAGAAAGACAGGTATAATCGCTATAAATCTGGACGAGGGCGATGAGCTGTGCTGGGTAGAAATCACAGACGGTCAGCGCAATCTGATAGTAGCCACACACGACGGTATGGCAATCTGCTTTAACGAAACAGACGCAAGACTGATAGGCAGAACAGCCCGTGGTGTGAGAGCAATTCAGCTAAAGGACGGCGACTATGTAGTCGGCTTTGCAGTAAGTGTTGAGGGCAGACAGCTCTTGACAGTTACGGAAACAGGCTATGGCAGAAAGAGCGACTACAGCGACTACCGTGTACAGAGCCGTGCCGGAAAAGGTCTGATTAACTACAGATGCGACAAGTTCGGCAAGGTAGCGATGATTGCTCCCGTAACAGATGATAACGATGTAATCATGATAACCACAGACGGTATAGTAATCCGTACCCATGCGGACCAAATCAACACTGTATCCCGTCCGGGCAAGGGCGTAAAAGTGATGAGAGTAAAAGACGGTGAAAAGCTCGCCACTCTCGGTATCGTGGACAGATTTGTCGAAGAAGATGATGAAGAAGTCGAAAATACAGAGGTTGTTGCAGAAGATAACGAAAATGCAAATTAACATTTTCTTAATCTAATTGTAAAAAATAATCTACATTATTAGATATAATGATTTTTATAGGTTTTTCACCAAAAGAGGAGGAAGTCCATGGAAAAGGATAACTATAACATAGACGACATTCTCTCTGAAGTAAAAAAACGCAGAGAAGAAAATAAAGAACAAATAATGTCGGGCAAACAACCTGAGCACACAGAAGAAACACCTGCGCAGCCTCCTGTGTCGGAGGTTGAGCCTGCCGAAGAAAAGGCAGAACAGTTTGAATTCAAAGCACCTGAGGTTGAAACTCCGGCTGAAAAAGTGGAGGAAGAACACGAATTCCATTTTGAAAAACCACAACCTGAGCTGCCGGCAGAAGAACCTCTGCCAGAGCTGACAATGAATGCGGAGCCTGACGAAAATCTTGAGCACACCGGAGATTTGCCTAAAATGATTGAGGACGATACCGATGCAATGGTTGACCTGGTGCAGATGTCGGCAAAGAACAACAAGGACACAAAGTTCTACTCCGACGAGGAAGATGCTGTTGAGGCAAAAAAGCTGAAGAAGAAAAAGATAACAAAGGCTGTTATAATTGTTCTGGTTGTGCTGATAGTAGGTGCGGCAATCTTTGGTATCGTATATGCTAACAATGCACTGAACTCTATCACAGGAGACAGCAAAAAGAATAACACTGCTATCGAGGAGCAGTGGAACGGTATGGACAAGTTGGTTGAGACTTTTGAGCCGATAAACGAAACAGAGGCAAGCGATATCGCATCTCTCCAAGATATGATAAAAACTTGGTACTACAACGGCAAGCCTGCCAAATCTACCCATGTGCTGAATGTTTTGCTCATAGGTGAGGACACCCGTGGCGACGAAATTTTGGACAAGGGTACTCGTGCTGATTCTGCAATCATTGCAAGTATCAATGTAGACACCGGCAAAATCACTTTGACCTCCATACTCCGTGACACATATGCGTACTGGGAGGACAAGCCGGGAGACAAGAGCACCGGCGAGTTCGGCAAAATCAATGGAGCAATGTCTGTAGGTAATGTAGACGCATACATCAACTGTGTCGAAAAAATGTACAAAATAGATATTGATAACTATGCTATAGTAAACTTTGATTCCTTCGAGAGCATTGTGGATACATTGGGTGGCGTAACTCTTGAACTGACCGATAAGGAAATAAACGAAATAAACAGCCACCAAAAGAGATACGGCAATGTAACTATAAACAAGACCTTTGAGGGAACTAAGGGCAAGATGAAGCTGAACGGAAAGCAAGCGCTTGCTTACTGCCGAATCAGAAAGCTCGACTCGGACAATATGAGAGCCAACAGACAAAAGATTTGTCTTACTAAGATTTTTGAAGAAGCAAAGGGCGCAAGCACTGCCAATCTCATTAAGATAGTTAATTCGCTCATTCCTTATGTTAAGACCGGATTCAACAAGAACAGCGTTATCAAAATCGCAAAATACGCTCTGTCTGAGGGTTGGATGAACTATGAGGTTATCACTAATACCGTGCCTGACAGCCGAATTAACGAAAAGGGCGCAGGCGGAATTTTCTTTGGTGCATGGTGCTGGAAAGCCGATTTCCCACAAGACGCCTATAATCTGCAAACCCTTATTTACGGCAAGAGCAATATCACTCTGGCACACACAAGAGTGGATGTGCTCAACTGTGCGCTGAAAGGTTTTCGAAGTGAGGGCGCTCCTGCCACAACGGCAACGATTACAAACACTGCCTACGGCGAAGCAACCACACTGAAGGAAACTACCACCGAAAAAAAGAAAACAACAACTAAAAAACAATAACAAATAACAAAAATCCCACTGTTACTTCCAATGAAGAACAGTGGGATTTTTGTTTTATATTTTCAATAATTTTTTTGCTTTATCGGTCAGCGATGTAAGCAGCTTAATATACAGATTGCTCAGTGGTTTCAACAAATACGTTAGTGGCGCATACGCTGAGGGAGCGCATTACCTCTACTATATAATAGCGGGTTGAAAACATCTGTGCAGTACCCAAAGAGAATAACGAAATGTGAGATACTATTATAAGCGGCATAGACAATATGCGTAAAAGCTCTATATTTGACTGTCTGCTGACAATTTTGTTTTTTGCCGTCTGTATCAAGCAAGTAATCACCTTATTTACAAAAATTATTTATGCTTTGGTACAATTTTGTCTGCGCCGCCCATGTACATACGGAGAGCCTCAGGAATCTTGACTGTGCCGTCTGCCTGAAGATTGTTCTCCAAGAAAGCGATAAGCATACGAGGCGGAGCAACAACGGTGTTGTTAAGTGTGTGAGCGAGATAATTTCCGTTTTCGCCCTTGATACGAATTTTAAGACGGCGAGCCTGTGCGTCTGTAAGGTTAGAGCAGGAGCCTACCTCAAAATATTTCTTTTGTCTCGGGGACCAAGCCTCTACATCCACAGACTTAACCTTAAGGTCGGCGAGGTCGCCTGAGCAGCACTCGAGAGTACGAACAGGAATATCGAGTGTGCGGAAAAGGTCAACGGTGTTCTGCCACAGTTTGTCAAACCAAATGCGACTTTCCTCCGGCTTGCAGACAACAACCATTTCTTGCTTTTCAAACTGATGAATACGATAAACGCCTCTTTCTTCAATACCGTGAGCGCCCTTTTCTTTTCTGAAACAAGGGGAATAAGAGGTGAGTGTGAGCGGGAGCTTTTCCTCAGGTGTAATGGTGTCAATAAACTTGCCTATCATAGAGTGCTCAGAGGTACCGATGAGATAGAGATCCTCACCCTCAATCTTGTACATCATAGCATCCATTTCTTCAAAGCTCATAACACCGTTTACTACAGATGATCTAATCATAAACGGGGGAACAACATAGGTAAAGCCTCTGTTAATCATAAAGTCACGGGCATAGCTGATAACTGCGCTGTGCAGACGAGCAATGTCGCCCATAAGATAATAAAAGCCGTTGCCTGCCACTCTGCCTGCAGCCTCAAGGTCGATACCGTCAAAGGTTTCCATTATATCTGTGTGATAAGGAATTTCGTAATCGGGCACTACCGGCTCGCCGTAGCGCTGTACCTCTACATTTTCGCTGTCATCCTTGCCGATTGGCACGCTGTCGTCGATAATGTTCGGTATCATCATCATACGCTTTGTTACTTCTTCGCCAAGCTCTGTTTCACGCTTTGCAAGCTCATCGAGTTCCTTTGCATTGGCAGTAACCTGCTCTTTGAGAGCCATTCCTTCTTCTCTCTTGCCTTGGGACATAAGGGCACCGATTTCTTTGGAGATTTTGTTGCGGTGTGCACGGAGAGTGTCAGCCTTTGCTACTACTTCTCTGCGCTCCTCGTCCAAAGCGATAACTTCGTCAACGAGATGAAGCTTGTGGTCCTGAAATTTCTTTTTGATGTTCTCTTTTACTACATCCGGATTTTCTCTTACAAATTTAATATCTAACATTTTTTGCTCCTTATTTACCTATAATATTTGCTATATTTTTTAAGTCATCGGCAGAATAGAACTCTATCTCCAGCGTTCCCTTGCTGCGACCGTTATATACTTTTACTTTTCTTCCCAAAGCCTCGGTCAGAGAAAGCTCAACCTCATCATAGATTGAGTCTCTGCGACGGGGAGCATTTTTTGTTTCGGTGGTTTTTGGGCGTTTTGCGAGCTTTTCTACATCTCTGACTGTCAGTTTGTCAGAAACAATTTTTGCCGCAACCTCCTGCATAAGTGCCTGACTGTCAAAGGACAGAAGCGCTCTTGCGTGACCTGCACTGATTTCGCCCTTTTTGGTCATTTCTCTGACATCTTCGGGCAGCTTTAGCAGTCTGAGTGCATTGGTGATTGCCGGTCGGGATTTGCCTACCGAGGTAGCTACCTCCTCTTGAGTAAAGCCGCACTTGTCAATAAGTGTTTGAAGTCCCTCTGCCTCTTCGATAGGGTTAAGGTCCTCTCGCTGTAGGTTCTCGATGATCGCAATTTCCATTGCTTCGGTATCGGTTAGTTCTTTGATTATAACCGGTACTTCTTTTAGCTCTGCCAAGCGGCTCGCTCTCCATCTGCGCTCGCCTGCCACAAGCTGATATGCTCCGTTTGGCAGAGGACGAACGAGAAGCGGCTGTAACACGCCGTGCTGACGGATTGAGTCAGCCAATTCTTCTAATGCCGTCTGGTCAAATGTTTTTCTCGGCTGTTCTTTGTTGGGGATAATTTCGTTAATGTTGAGAGTGCTGGTGGACACCATGTCATCCACATTGTTCTCAAGCATCAGTGCGCCTAATCCCTTGCCGAGTCCTGACGCTTTTTTTGCCATATTTTCCTCCTATTTGTTTTCGGGCTCTGTGCGGTACAGCATTGTGCCGGTGCACACACCCATAGATATGTATTTAATTATTATAAACAGATAAGCAATCGAGCGTGCCGGATTGTCCAGCAGCTGGCTTGCCCCGCCTGCTATTACTGTACCTCCCATAATCATACAGTATATTACACAAAAGACAAGAGACAGTGTTCGGATTTCTTTTGTACAGCGTCCTAAGTTCACTGTTATGAACGACGCTATTGTTATTATTATGGTTGGTGCGGCAGCCAAAATATATACTGATATGGTTGCCAAGGACTCAAATCCCTCACCTACTCCATCCAAATCTTCGGTGAAAGCGCAGAGTGCAAAGAATTGGTGCAGTAAAAAGTAGACAACAAATATGTTACCGCATTTCATGCTGAATTTATGCTGCTTTTTTAATGTGAGTGTAACGGCATATATCGCAGTTTCTGCTATGGTTATTGCAATAAAAAACAATCCTGTTGAGCTTGATTTTATATATATTCCACCAATATTATAATCTGTGTAAACATTACAGCATGTTAGCACCAGTGCGGCAACTGCTATTTGGCTGCAAACAGAAAAAATTGCAGAAAGTAAGGTAGAATTCAGCCTCTTTAAGATTTTTATTTTCTCTGATTGTTCCTGTGGAACATAATTGTACAGCGATAACAAAAGTCCTGCCGCTAATACAAGCCATTCACGCTCATCCTGTGTGTTGTTAGGCATCATACTTCTGTCAAAATGCACATAACTTGGTAGTTGTGCCTTTATTGTCTCTATGAATATATAGTTTTCGGCAACGCTAAGAATTACAGCAGCTGTTGCTGTGCCGAAAAATGCGGGATATTTCTTTGGCTTAAGCAAACAAATTACACCTGTTGTCACTATCAATACAGACTTAATAAGCAATATCCATATTACTGCTTTGTTCAGAGCAGAATTAGCGAGAGCCCAATATCCTCCAATGACTAAATCAAACAAACCTAATAGCAAAAATGCACTGCCGATAAATCGGTGCTTGTTCTTTTTTACGAACACGCCGGCTATTATTATCACTATCGCCATAATGCAGCCTGCACTCAATACAAGCGTTGAATACGCCATAGCTTTGTTTGAGCACTTCACTATCAAGTTAAATATGTACACGATAGCCATAAACAGCGTGGCAATTTGCGTTACCAAATGGATTTTCTGCTTTTTGTCAGTCATAAAATCACCTATTATTGATTTTTAAGGAATTCGTCAACAAACTTTTTGTATGCAAAAGATGGTTTTGAGTATTTTTCGTAGTATATAACAGGCTTTCCGAAGCTGGGAGCCTCTGCAATTTTTACAGAACGCGGAATCATAGTGGAATATGCTTTGCCCGGGAAGTATTTGTTCACTTCCCCAATAACCTGTTGGGTTAGCTTCAGTCGGCTGTCATACATTGTAAACAGTACACCCTCAAGCTCTAAGTGCTCGTTATAATGCTGTCTTATTGTGCGAACTGTAGAAACGAGCTGGCTCAAGCCCTCCAAAGCGTAGTATTCGCACTGCAACGGGACAATGAGCGTATCTGCTGCTACTAATGCGTTTATGGAAAGGAGTCCTAAGCTCGGCGGACAGTCGATAATAATGTAGTCATATTCCATAACGAGAATAGCCAAAGCCTTTTTGAGTACGCTGTTGCGGTCTTCACGCTCACTGAGCTCAAGTTCGGCACCTGCCAAATTCATATTGGCAGGGAGTATATTAAGATTTTTGTAATCGGTTTCTACAGTGATTGCACGGGCGGACACTCCGTCTATGAGCATATCATAGGTTGAGGCATACACCTCGGACTTGTCTATGCCGACACCTGATGTGCTGTTGCCCTGTGGGTCAACGTCTACCAAAAGAGTCTTTTTGCCCTTTGCTCCGAGAGCAGCTGCCATATTTACACAAGTGGTAGTTTTGCCTACGCCGCCTTTTTGGTTAAATATTGCGATTGTCTTGCCCATTTTTCACCTCCATATATTGTTGAGATTATTATACAACAAACTAATGTGTCGTTCAAGTGTTTCACGTGAAACAGTAGTACTTTTTTCTCTTTTGCGTTTCACGTGAAACATATACAAAAATACGCAAAGCGGACGAGCCGTAGCCCATCCGCTTCGCGTGATGAAAAGAGGAGAATATGTTTAAAACGGTTTCCCGCTTTAAGCCTTTTTTGCGGTCAAAACCTTTAGTGGAGTGGCAGTTTGTGCCGTCTTAGGTATTTTGACTCTGAATTCGATGTACTCGTCGGTCTCGGTTTTGTCCGATATTGCATCAATGCCGGAGGCTTTCATAGTTTCGATAGCCTTGTTGACCGTGTTTATAAAAATTCGTACATCTTTGTAGACGATTGCGTTGCCTCGCCTTACCTTTGGGGTGTTGTCTGTGAGAGATGCGATAAAACGCTCTGTTTGCTCAACATTCAATTCTTTTTCGGTAATGATTTTAAGTGCAGCCCAAATGTCTTTTTCGGTCTGAAGTGCAAGCAATGCTCTTGCGTGTCTTTCGCTTAGATTGTGTGCTTCAATAAAATACCGAACATCCGGGGGCAATTTGAGCAGTCGCACCTTGTTGGATAGTGCAGACTGACTTTTGCCAAGTCGCTGTGCTATTTCTGTTTGAGTTAAGCCAAAGTGATTCATTAGCTGACCTACTGCTGTTGCTTCTTCAAAAAAGGTCAGGTCGGAGCGCTGAACATTCTCGAGAATGGAGAGTATCGCACTCTGCTGAGAGGAGCAATCCAGTTCAATGCAGGGAACTGTAGGCATTTTTGCGAGTATTGCCGCCCTAAGTCGTCGCTCACCGGCGATTACTTCAAAATATTCCGAATTATTTATTCGCCTAATCAACAGCGGCTGCAAAATTCCGTTTTCCTTTATTGAGTCGGCAAGGGACAGCATATCCTCACTGTCGAACTGATGACGAGGCTGATACGGATTCGGTAAAAGTCTCTCGGTAGGAATTTGGCATATATCGTTCATCTGTTTTCCCTCCGTGAGTTAATAGTACCACAGCGGCGGCAAAAAGAAAAGAACTTGTCATCGGGACAAGCTCTTGTGTTTCGACTGTAAATTACGCTTTACAGAGGATTAGAGGATATTTTTTTGTTTTTTCTCGGATATTTTGTCGGAGTGTGCGAAATCTTTTTGGCAAGAATTATATTTCTGCCGTCACCGTTCGGGAGATTATAGGAATATCTCTCTCTGATTTCTCCGCCAAGGGTGGCTACGGCGTTGTCTGATGTGACAGAATCATCTTCGCTGCCCTTCATAGCGGCGAAAGCACCGCCGACCTTAGCAAATGGGAGGCAGTATTCCGACAATATATTCATAGGCGCAACGGCACGGGCTGTTACTATATCGAATGTTTCACGCAAACTGTCATCATTGCCTAAATCCTCGGCTCTGCCGTGGATAAGAGTCGCATTCACACCGCAGGCATCTAAAACAGTCTGCAAAAAGTTGAGTCGCTTTTGCAATGCGTCAATCAGCACAACATCAGCCTCGGGATGTAGTATCAGCAGGGGAAGTCCGGGAAATCCGGCGCCGGTTCCGACATCTGCAATTCGGGTGTTTTCACCGATAGTTATGTATTTGTCCAAAATAATGCTGTCTACAAAGTGCTTTGTAACGATTTCATCGGGCTCGGTGATACCGGTCAGGTTCATTACCTTGTTGGTTTCCACAAGAATTTCGGCGTATGTGTCGAAACGCTCCGTCATAGCGTCGTCTATATCTATTCCATATAAGCTCGCTTGCTTTTTCAGTAAGTTTTTGTTTATCATAAACTCTCCAAAATTATATTCAGTGCTGTTATGTCAGCCGGATTAACACCGCTGATTCTGCCTGCCTGTCCGAGATTTTCCGGGCGCACCTTAGATAACTTTTCAACTGCCTCCAGGCGTAAGCCTTTTAGTTTTGTATAATCTATATCGTCGGGTATCTTTTTTGCTTCTATTCGGCGCATTTCTTTTATCTGCGCCTCCTGCTTTTTGATATAACCCTCATATTTTATGCTGATTTCTACCTGCTCAAATACTTCGTATGGCAGGTTTGGGCGTTCTTTGTCTACAGGTGCAAGGTCTGCGTAGGTGATTTGTGGTCTGCGTAGCAGCTCAATCATCTTGCATCCGGTTTTAAGCGGGGCAGTTCCTCGAGAAACAAGGATGTTTTGGAGCTCATCGCTGAGAGGAACGGAAAGGTTCCTCACTCTGCGCATTTCCTCCTTGATTTGCTCCTGTTTTTTGCAAAATGCGGCATATCTTTCGTTGCTGATGAGTCCGATTTTGTGACCGATAGGAGTCAGACGAATATCTGCGTTGTCCTGACGGAGCACAAGGCGGTATTCACTGCGTGATGTCATCATTCTGTAGGGGTCTGTGCAGCCTTTTGTGATAAGGTCGTCAATCAGCGTGCCGATATACGAGCCTCCTCGATCAAGAATCATAGGCTCTCTGCCAAGCACTTTAAGTGCGGCATTGATTCCTGCCACTAATCCCTGCGCCGCCGCTTCCTCGTATCCGCTGGAGCCGTTGAACTGACCGGCACCGTACAGTCCCGATATGTCATTGAACTCTAAAGTTGCTTTCAGCGCTGTAGGATCTACACAGTCGTACTCGATGGCATAAGCAGTACGCATAACCTGTGCGTGCTCAAGTCCGGGTATAGTGTGGATAAATGCAAGCTGTACATCCTCCGGCAAAGAGGAGGATAATCCCTGAAGATACATTTCCTCCGTGTTCAGTCCGCAAGGCTCAATAAAGAGCTGATGGCGTTCTTTGTCGCCAAAACGAACTATTTTGTCCTCAAAGCTCGGGCAATATCGTGGACCTTTTCCCTCGATTCTTCCGCTGTACATAGGAGAACGGTGGAGATTGTCCAAAATAATCTGCTTTGTGGCTTGGTTAGTATATGTAATATGGCAGGGAACTTTGTTCACCGGCGGAGTTTTTGTTTCAAAAGAGAAAGGCACGGTATGCTCGTCTCCCTCTTGCACCTCTAAGTGTGAAAAATCAATGCTCCGTCTGTTAACTCTGGAAGGAGTGCCGGTTTTGAAGCGGCGAAGGGGAAGATTGAGTTTTTTCAGTGAAACAGCAAGCTCTTTTGCGGGGAACATACCGTCAGGACCTGATTCATAACTGACATCACCGATATAAACTCTGCCGCCTAAAAATGTGCCTGTGGCGATAACAACCGCTTTGGCAGAAAAAACAGCCTCCAGTCTGGTTTTTACATACCAGAGGTCATCTTTTTTGTAAATATCGACTATTTCACCTTGACGAATATCAAGATTTTCCTGGAGTTCGAGCGTATGTTTCATACCGGCGGAGTATTCTCGCCTGTCGATTTGGGCACGGAGAGAGTGCACGGCAGGGCCTTTGCCTAAATTCAGCATACGAGACTGCAGACAGTATTTGTCAGCCGCCTTGCCCATTTCTCCTCCGAGAGCGTCTATCTCTCTGACCAAATGTCCTTTTGAAGTGCCGCCGATAGAAGGATTGCAGGGCATATTGCCCACCCAATCCAGATTGATTGTGAACACGGCGGTGCTTGCACCCAGTCTCGCCGAGGCGAGAGCCGCCTCTATTCCGGCGTGACCGGCACCGATAACTATTACATCATAATTTTCTGCAAAATATTCCATTTATTTACCCACACAGAATTTACTAAATATATTGTTTACCACTTCGGTAGTGGCTTTTTTTCCTGTCAGAGCCAAAAGCTCGTCGGCGGCACTGTCTATCATAACATTGATTGCGTCGTAGGTAATGCCTATATCAAATCCACGCTTTGCCTCAATCAGACTGTCCAGTGCGTTTTGGCAGTTTTGTTTTTGGCGAGCATTGGCGAGCATTGGGGCAGAGGAGTCAAAATTCGCTACGCCTAAGATTTTTGTAACCGTGGCTGCCAGTTCGTCCAGTCCGTCCTGATTTTTTGCGCTGATTGAAACAATGTTGTCAAAATTATTTTTGATGGTCTCAAGGTCAGCCTTTTGCGGCAGGTCGGTTTTGTTGATTACAGCGACGGCATTTTTGCTTTTGCATTTTTTAATTAAATCAGAATCAAATTCGCCCAAATCACTGCTTCCGTCGAATACAGCGAGTACAAGAGCGGCGTCCTCAAGAGCAGCATATGCCTTTTCGATGCCGATACTCTCTACCACATCGTCCGAGCGGCGTATTCCTGCTGTGTCACGAAGATGAAGCACGATTCCACCCAGTGTGATATTGTCTTCGACTATATCTCGTGTGGTGCCTTCGATGTGGGTAACGATGCTTTTTTCTTTGCCAACCAGCATATTCATAAGGCTGGATTTGCCAACATTCGGTTTGCCCACAATGGCAGTGTCAACACCGTTAGTAATAGTCTGACCGCTGTCGTAGTTTCGCAAAAGGGCGCTAAGCTCATTGATACAAGTGTCGAGAGTTTCGCCTAATTCGTTGCTTTCAAGCTCAGGTATCTCCTCATCGGGATAGTCTACACAAGCTGCCATAACAGCCGAGGTGTCCAAAAGTTTTTGGAGTACACTGTTTATTTTATTGCTCAAAGAACCCTGCAGAGCGGAAAATGACGCTTTCATAGCTTCCTCGCCCTGTGCCGAGATAAGCTCGGCTACAGATTCTGCCTGAGTCAAATCCATTTTGCCGTTGAGAAAAGCACGCTTTGTGAACTCTCCGGGTCCTGCCGGAGATGCGCCTGCATCTAACACGGCCTGTAAGGTTTTTTGAACAATAAGAACGCCGCCGTGGACGCTGATTTCTACCACATTTTCGCCGGTATAGCTTTTTGGCGCTCTGAACACAAGCGCAACCGCATTGTCGGCAGGCACGCCGTCAATAACCACATTGCCGTACTTTGCGTGGTAGCCGCTCACATCGGTAAGGGAGCTTTTGTCAAAAGGCAAAAATACCTTACTCGCTATATTCAGCGCGTTGTCGCCGCTGATTCTTATTACGCCGATTCCTCCGGGTGCATTGCCGGTAGAGATTGCTGCTATAGTAGATGACATAAGCCCCTCCTTTGTGAGTTCTGATAAAGTCAAAACGGCGAACGCCTCCGTCCGCCATTTTGTAAAATATCAATCTTTGTTTACTTCGATTTTGCCGAATTTTGGCAAATCAGCACGATCCACCTTCTGCTCACGGTTAGGATCTACCGCCGGAGCAGAGGTGCGCTGTGACCTACCCCCACGACGATAACCCCCATTGTTATGAGGCTTAGCGCCGCCTACCGGCTCAATAACTACTCGTCTGTCCTGATTGTAGCCTACGGAGCGTGACTCAACACCGTCAATCTCTTGGATTGTGGTATGAATGATTCTGCGCTCATAAGGATTCATAGGATCGAATCTGTAGCTGCGACCGGTTCTGAGAACATACGCAGCGTGCTTTTTAGCAATGTTTTGCAGCGCTTCGTTGCGTTTTTCTCTGAAATCACCGATGTTGATGGAAACTCTGACATAGCCGTCCGCACTCTTTTTCATCATAAGAGAAATGAGGTATTGGATGCTGTCCAGTGTGTCTCCGTGGTGACCTATGATTATTCCGCAGTCATCACAATCCACGTCCATCGTGATGACACCCTCGTTGTAACTTGCACCTATTTTTGCGTCCTCAACCTTGAGACCTTTGAGTATGGTCATAAGATAGGACTTTGCCAACTCCAAGTCAACGACAGGTGGATAATCTCTTACTTTGGTTGGCTCTGTCTTAGGCTCGCTCATTTTTAGTTCATTCTTCTTTACGGGAGCTTTTTGCTCCTTCTTTTGTGCGGGCTTTTGGGCATTGCCGTTTTGCTTTTTAGGCGCCTGAGCTTTCTTTTGCTTCTTTGGGGCCTTCTTTTCTTTTACGCCGTCATCATAACTAGCCTTAACTTTTGCATCACTGCCGCCGAAAAGTCCGAGGAACTTCTTCTTAGGCATTTCGATTACATCTATTTTAATGTCGGCAGTCAGAGGCGCATTAAGTCCGGCTTTTGCTGCAGCACTTGCTTCTTCAACAGTCTTGCCGGTACCGATAAATTCTTTTATCATATATCCTCCGTACTGATGTACTTATTTGCGTGCGTTCTTTATACTTTCTTCTCTTGCTCTACGCTGGATAGTGTTTTCTACCATTTCTCGTGCAATGTTGCGCTTTGGTGGGAAAAACTTAGCCATAACGAGCTGCTGTGCCATAGCCACAAGGTTAGAAATAATCCAATAAAAACCTACTGCCGCAGATACCTTAAAGGAAATGTAGAACGAGAACAACGGCATCATAAGCATCATCATAAGCATCTGCTGTTGCTGCTGTGCTACTGCAGGATTCGTTTTCTTTTGGATAAGTGTAGAGAGAAGAGATGAGCCCATAGAGGTTACAAGAGAGAGGATAGGAATAATAACGATGATTCCGTCTTTCCAGTGAGGAATCTGTGTCATGTCCAATCCGCCGATGTACAAATGGCTCTTGTATTCTTCGATAGCGCTTACATTAGCCGCCGAGAAAAGATCGGGGAACTGTGTCATAAGCGTTTCCTTGTACTTGGCAAAGTGCTGAAGAATCTCAATTTGGAAATAAGAAGTACTCTTTGAGTCAAATCCGATAGCCGTAGCAATCTCGTTTGAGTGGCTCGCAATGTCGATGCCGAGGATGTACTGGATAGGATAGTAGATGATACCGATGATACCCATAAGGAATACCATCTGGAAAATCATAGGACCGCAACCCATATTCATAGGATTGTGACCTTCTCTCGCATAGAGGTCCTGCATCTCTTCCTGCATCTTTTGGCGATCACGGGGATCTTTGGTATTTGCGTACTTCTTTTGGATTTTTTGAATTTTCGGTTGCAGACGGGAGGTCTTGGCTGTGGACTTTTGCTGTTTTATTGTGAATGGAAACAGTACCAAACGAGTAAGAACAGTAAATACAATCAGCGCAAGGAAGTATTGGTCGTTGAATACGAACAACAGCCCTTCCATACATTTACCGAAAAGCCAATAAAGGGGCTTAAAAATCGACATACCGTTGCTGACGGCAGCCAAAGTAATAAAACTGTTAATCACTTAGTTTTCCTCTTTATATTATTTTCGTGTTTTGGAGGAACAGGGTCATAGCCGCCTTTTACGAAGGGGTTACAGCGCATTATGCGCCATATTGCCAGCAGGCTCCCTTTTATTATCCCGTGCACCTGAATAGCCTCGATAGCGTATTGGGAGCAGGTGGGCGTGTAGCGACACGAGCCGTGTGAAAATCTGGGCGATAGGGTAACCTGATATGTCCTGATTAGGAATATCATCCCTTTTTTGATAAAATTTTTAATCTTTTTCATTTATAATACCCAGCAGAGAAAAGTGATTTTCCATAGCAGTGAGCACTTCCTGCATCTTGGCGGAGGAGGTTTTGCTCCTCGCAACGAACACAAAGTCCCAATTTCCGTCGATTTTAGGCTCCAATTCCCGATATGCCGCTCTGATAATCCTGCGAGAGCGATTGCGTTGTACGGCATTGCCTATCTTTTTTGAGGTAGTTATGCCGAGCCTGCATCCGTCGAGTCTGCTCCTTTGAGCATAGGTGACGAGCACGGGGGACGCCTGACTTTTTCCACGGTAGTACAGTCTGCGAAAATCCTTATTCTCTTTTATGGTTTTAGTTTTCACAAAGACCATTCCTCGTTGTTAATTAGTAAGAGAGGGTTTTTCTGCCCTTTGCGCGACGGCGAGCGAGTACCTTTCTGCCGTTCTTTGTAGCCATTCTCTTTCTGAATCCGTGCACCTTCTGTGCGTGTCTCTTTTTAGGCTGGAAAGTTCTTTTCATTTTATTCACTCCAATCGAAAGACTAAACTTGTCTTAATCTTTATTTTCTCTGTGCGGTATAGCACAGGCAATTACTATTTGTAAACAGAAACACTAATAGCCTTGATATTATAGCCCAAATTATAACTACTTGTCAACAAAAACTTGTATTTATTTTAATTATATTATATAATGCTACTATATGTTGGGGGTGGCAGCTTTGTCAACAACAAGAAAAAAGGATATTTCATCCGAACTGCTCTTTGGAATGGTCATATTTTTTGTTATGTTCTGTATCCAACAAACTTACTACACCGGCGGATGGCTGTTGTTTTTTATTGACAAAAGGTTCAGCTATCTCAATATGGCGCTGTCCTTTGTACTTCCGGCACTGGCTGCCTACATGTACTGGCGGGAGCGGATGGAGATGAAATTCATCAGCCAAACTATGACATATATGTCTGTAGGTGTTGCCGTGACTTATGTGATTTATCGCTTGTTCATTATGGAACCGTTAGTTGCTAAGGACATTCACATTATGGATGAGTGTCATTTGGTATGCTGTTGTATGTGCTATTTGGGCGTAGGTGCAGCTATGGCGGCGGTCAAAAAGAAGCTGAAGCACCACAGCATAGGCTTTACCGCCTTCTATAATGAATATATAAAAGGCTTTTGGATAGTGTTTGTACTGCTGTTTTTGTATATTTATTTCATCAACCGCATAGGCAAGGAGCGCAGTTACTATGTGTATATGCCGGTTAATCTTGTGCCGTTCTGCGGTGAGATAAAGCAGACATTGCAGAATTTCAGCCTGAACGGTCTGATGCACTTACTGGGCAATGTGGCATACTACACAATTTTTTCCGTACTTGTTATGAGCACGGTTAAAAAGAAAAAAACCATGTTCGGAATCCTTATTCCGGTTATAACCAGCATAGTGTTTGAGGTTGTGCAGTATCTCTTTGATATGGGTGACACGGACATAGACGATGTTATTACCAACACGATAGGCGCACTCATAGGCGTGCTCGTATATAACCATGTGATAAAAAAGATTTTGAGGAGCAAAAAATGATAGGAATTATCGGAGCTATGGATGTTGAGGTCAACACCCTAAAGCAGAAAGTAAAAAACAAGACCGTAACCAATATAGCCGGCATTGATTTTGTTATGGGTGATATAGAGGGAGTTATGGCTGTTGTGGCACAGTGTTCACCGGGCAAGGTTAATGCGGCTCTGTGCACTCAAGCAATGATTGACCGATTTTCGCCAGACTGCATAATCAATGTAGGCGTCGGTTGTTCGCTTTCTCCCGAGGTTGTAATAAAAAATATAGTAATCGCATCGGATGTGTGTGAATATGATATTGACATTACTGCTCTCGGAGAGCCGAGGGGATTCATAAACGGATTGAATATGACTAAAGTGCCTACAGACACCGCTCTGTCAGACTCACTCGCCCGTGCGGCAATAAATTGCGGTGAAAGAATATATAGGGGCACGGTGGCTTCCGGAGATACCTTTATTGCAGGCGAGGAGCTTAAGCTCTCTCTTAAGACCGATTTCGGTGCAATCTGCGGTGAAATGGAGGGCGGAGCAATCGGACACACCTGTGCTGCTAACGGAATACCCTTTGCCGTTTTGCGTTCTATCAGCGACGGCGGCGACGAAAACGCTCTTATGGATTATCCTACCTTTAAGAATATTGCTGCCAAACTGTCTACTTCGATTATTCTCGAATATATAGCAGCCCAAAGGACACAGCTGGAGCTGTTTTGATAAAAAAATCCCGCAAGCCTAAGCCTGCAGGATTGATTTTGAAATTATTTAGTATGTAAAGTGAGAGAGAATGTATTCCTCTGCTTCTTCTATAAGCGAATGGAGTGCGGTGCGCTGAGTTTCAGCCATACCGGTGCGGCTGCGGTCCTCGATGAACACTGAGCGTGCGTCCTGCACAGCAATAGCGGCAGATGCCAGGTCACGAGCTATGGTATAGTCGATTTTGAACATTTCCTTTGGCAGTATTCCTGCTTTTTCCATAGTCAGTGCGCCTCTGTAGACGCTGAGCATATAGTAGTCATAAATGTAGTCCTTGCCTACGCCGTCGTTGATGGCAGAGGTGGATACATCCAGCAGGTACTTTGTGGCGAGTGCCAAATTTTTGATTGAGCGACCGCCCTCATCGGTGTCCTCGTATGCTGACAGGTAGTCTACGCTCATACCGTTTCGGCTGTCGCTGACACCCAGCAGATAGTCGGTGGTTACTCCATAGTATTTGCTGCACTTGATTACAAAATCGAGGCCGCATTCTCTTATGCCTTTTTCGTAATGGGACAGCAGAGCTTGTGATATTCCGAGATCGGTAGCCGCTTTCTTTTGGCTGATGCCTCTCTCCTTTCTTAATTGCGAAAGGACAGTGGCAAATTTTGATAACTTATGTTCTTCTTTATCTTTAGTCATACTTAATTTCCTATCTATTCTATGTGAACTGCGCAAACGCTTTTATACATTTTGTAATAAATCTAATTATAGTCTTAGTTATACAGAAAGTAAAGAAACAACGCACATTTGTTATTTTTTTGTAATAAATTAGTGTCAAACTCGAAAAGCACGGAGGATTTTATAATGAAAACATACACATTGTATTTGTTCAGGCACGGACTGACAAAGGGAAATATCAACGCACAGTATATTGGGCATACAGATTATCCCCTCACTACATTTGGTATAGAACAGCTCAAGGACATCAAGGCTAAGTATCACTATCCCACAGTGGATGCGGTGTTCGTTTCGCCTCTCAAGAGGGCAATGGACAGTGCAAATATTATGTTCCCGAAAAATAACAAAATTGTAATAGATAATTTTATCGAGTACAATTTCGGAGAGTTTGAGGAGCTGACGGCAGATGATTTGAAGGATAACGACGACTTTAAGCAGTGGCTCCACGGAGATATGCATGCCCGTCCGCCATATGGCGAGAGCAACGCCGAGTTTGTTCAGCGTGTTTGTGCAGATTTTGAAAAGGTAATCAACGGCTGCATCTCCACAGGCACGGAGAATATTGCTATCGTAACTCACGCCGGTGTGATTATGACCATTTTGTCATGCTACGGATTGCCGGAGGCACCTATGGCTCACTGGCAGATGGACCCCGGCTATGGCTACAAGCTGCGAATCACTCCGTCTCTTTGGATGAAGGCGAACAAGATCGAGGTCGTTGATACCGCACCCCAATCATTAGCCGATATGAAAGCGGAAGCAGGTGAATCAAATGACTGAGAAAAAAAGAAAGCACTTTTTTGGTGCATTATTGATTTTGTATTTTTTGTTTTTCGGTGTACTGCTGGCAGTGGGCAGTTTTTATGATTTGGATATAGAGGAAAATCTATTTGATCCCCAAAACGGATTTGCACATTTTTTTGAGATTTGGGGCGAGGCGCCGAGATTTGCTATGTGGGCACCGGCGGCTACGGTTTTGCTGTTTTGCCGTCACAGTCTGGCAGAATGTGTCGAGGTTATACACAGAATTTTTCCGTTCATACCTAAAATATCTGCTAAGACCATAAAGAGAAAAAGATATAAGCTCTGCAATTTTGTGCTCAATATTGTTGAGATTGTTGGCTTTACGGCACTTGCTGTTTTAGGTTGGGATAAGCTGATACGCAACGTGGGCAAGTATTATGTGGATTTGAGTCGAGGTGTATGGTATGCGATAGCGGCAGTGGCTACGCTGATTGTGTTTGCACTGTTCACCAAGATACCTAAGAGCGTGCTTAATCGTCTTGAGCCTTTGGCACTGGCAGGTATAGTTTTCGGATTACTGTATATCCTTCAGCCTGCAATAAAAGGATTATTCAATCGAGTAAGATTTAGAGAAATGGTAGCTTTTTCGGTTGGAATAAAGGATGCAAGAGACGCATCTGTCAGCAGAGCGCTGTTGAGCAGAGCCGACCTCAGCTGTTTTACACCGTGGTATAAGAGCGGTATGGGCGGTACTGTACTCAACGGGTTAAAGCTCAGCGGCACAAGCTGTCCCAGCGGTCATATGATGAGCGGTTGTTTTATTTTCCTAATTACACTGCTCACAGAGACATTTGAGAAAACAAAAAAATTCACCCTGCCTGCTGCATTGTTCAGCTTTTTGTATGTAGGTATTTTGGGACTTACGAGAATTATTCGTGGTGCACATTTCCTCAGTGATATATCACTGGGTGCAATATTCGGTATGCTGTTCTTTTTGATTGCAGCAGGACTGCTGAAAAGTTTTTATCGCCACGCATATCTTCCTGTCCGTGATTATGTGTAATATATAATAAGTATATAACAGAAGCCCCTGCACAGTCGGTTAGCAGCTGTGCAGGGGTTGTTTTATTTTATGAACTTGTCGATAGCGTCGTTTAGCTCGTCTATCATTTTGTCGTCGCCGTTTTCTACAGCGTGGACGATACAATGCTTTATATGGTCCTTCAGTATCACCTTGCCGGTGTTGTTTATGGCAGACTTTACGGCGG
>URJF01000004.1 GCA_900548085.1 uncultured Oscillospiraceae bacterium
GATATCGCAAATGTAACAAATGTGGAAAAGATGGACGAAAGCGGGTACATATACTTAGGTACATACACCTTTTTGATGATAGCGGCATTTCGTCTGAAGGAGGTCATCGCCTGCTTTGTGGCGGTACTGAAGAAATCATATACAAGACGACCTGCAAATAAGAATACCGGATAACAAATAACGTGCTTGTTACTCTTACCGAACAATCCTGTAAATACTACAGAAAGAACTATCATATTAAGCAACGGCTGTAAGAAAGACCAAAAAATACCGAGCCAAGAGTTACGATACTTTAATTTGATGTTCTTTCTCGTAAGCTCACCCAGCAAATTTCTATATTTCTTAAACATTTTTACGTCATGCTTAACAGACTTTTGGGATGAATTAGTGCTCATTCATTTGACACCTCATTTTTATTGTACAAAAAATATATGCACTGACCTCAAATATGTGACATTATAGCACAACGATACAAATATTTCAACATAAAATATAAAACCGTAATTTTTGTAACTATTTAAACATATCCGCAATTTCCAGGGCTGTCTTGCGTGCACTCATATTTCCGTCGATAATGTAATCGGCTGCAGCATGGTATTTGCTCTTTCTTTCGTCGTACAATTCTTTTGCTTTTTTCCGGTCCTTAAACAGGGGGCGATTGTTACTGTCGCCGATTCTGTCACATATAACATCAAAGGAGGCATCCAAAAATACCACCTTTGCTCCGTACTGCTTAATTGCATCCACATTGCGCTGATAGGTCATAGCTCCGCCGCCGGTAGAAATCACACAATTCTTCATTCCTGCCACCTTTTTGCACATCTCGTGCTCAAGGTCACGAAAATAGTCCTCGCCGTGTGTGGCAAAAATCGCCTTGATGGTAACCCCTTGCTCAGCCTCAATCATCTCGTCTGTATCGGCGAACTTGCAGCCCATTATTTTCGCAAGCTCCTTGCCCACAACAGTTTTTCCGCTGCCCATAAATCCGCACAGTACTATGTTAGCCATTATTTGTCAACTCCCTGCCTGTTATTTCTGTAACCTTTTTTATATCATCTACAGAAAACTTAACATCATTCCAAATCTCCTCTGCAACAGCAGCCTGCCAAACGAGCATAGACAATCCGCCCGAATACTTTAGCCCTGCCTCTTTTGCATATTTGACAAACTTTGTTTCTAACGGGTTGTATATTACATCAAACACAGCACCGGCTTTTTGGATAATATCTTTAGGGAGAGGACAAGCATCCATATGAGGATACATACCCACGGGAGTTCCGTTGACTATCAAATCGTAGGAGTCACTCACATCTGCCAAAAGCATAATGGTACAAGTCTTGCCGGTTTTTTGCTCTATTTCTTTTTTTATTTCCTCTGCGGCATGGATATCAGACTCTCTGACTGCTACAGTAAGCTGAGCACCTGCCAAAATCGTCTCAAATGCTATCATACGGGCAACACCGCCGCTGCCGCACAAAAGCACGTTGCCGCCCAGTGTAATATCTGCTGACTCAAGTGCTCTCAAAAAGCCTACGCAATCCGTGTTGTGTCCGACAATCTTATCCTCTCTGACATCCACGGTATTGACCGCTCCGAAAAGCTCTGCCCTGTCTGACAGCTCGTCCAGCATAGTGATAATATCTATCTTGTGTGGAATAGTAACATTAAAACCTCTGAGAGAAATTAATTTTTTATTGAAGGTTTCCTTTAGGCTTTCGGGAGCTACCTCTATCATCTCATATGTTCCCTTCACAGAGGACAATGCAAAAAGCTGCTCGTGAATAACCTTGCTCATAGAGTGGCCTAAAGGATAACCGATAAGACCGAAATTCAAGTTCTTTTCCATATTCAATACCTCTAAAAAATTTGTTATTGACAAACGAGTAAAAAGTTTATAATATGATAATAGCACACAAAGTTGAATATAACAACAACTTTTTGAAGGAGTGAACTTTTGTGATATTAGACGAAGTAAAAGAAATACTGTCGGAGCAATTAGGAATATCTGCGGACAAAATTGAGCTTTCATCAAATCTGGCAGAGGATTTGGGCGCTGACTCTTTGGACGCAATCGATATAGTAATGTCAATAGAGGACCAATATTCGATAGAGGTTCCCGACGAGACTATAGAAAATATGAAAACAGTCGAGGACATCGTCAACTTTATCGAAAACAATATCGACTGATACTTCTGTATATATAGACCGATTTGTTTATTAACAAGTCTGTTCGTGAGTAATAATAACCAAAAATGCGATATAATTTTTGTTACTTTGGTTTGTTGACTGAAAATGTTAATAATGGTAGAATTAAGGTTGTAAAGCACAGTGTTTTGCAACCTTATTATTATGCTCAAAATTGAGCAAAGGAGAGGAACCCAATGGCAGAAAGGTACATAATGGCGCTGGACCAAGGCACCACAAGTTCCCGTGCTATCATATTCAACAAAAAAGGCGAAATCGTAGCTAAACAGCAAAACGAATTCAACCAATATTATCCCCAAAACGGATGGGTAGAGCACGACGCTACAGAGATTTTATTCTCTATGATAAGTGCAATGATGGGATGCATCCGACACACAAACATTAAGCCGGAGCAAATCGCCGGAATAGGCATAACAAACCAGCGTGAGACTACAGTCATCTGGGACAAAGAGACGGGCAATCCTGTATACAACGCAATAGTTTGGCAGTGCAGACGAACAGCCGACTACTGTGAGGAGCTAAAGAAGCAAGGGTTCTCCGACTACATAAAGAGCAAAACAGGACTGCTGATTGACGCATATTTCAGTGCAACAAAAATAAAATGGATACTCGACAATGTAGAGGGTGTCCGTGAAAGAGCCGAAAGAGGCGAACTGCTTTTCGGCACAGTAGACACATGGCTGATTTGGAATCTGACAAACGGTGCTGTTCATGTGACAGACTACTCCAATGCCTGCCGCACGATGCTGTTCGATATAGACAATCTCTGTTGGGACAAACATCTCTGCGAGATTATGGATATACCTATGAACATTCTGCCTGAGGTTAAGCCATCAAGCTGTATCTACGGTGAGGTAGCAAAAATCACAGGCATTGAGGAGCTGAAAGGAATACCTATCGCCGGAGCTATCGGCGATCAGCCGGGCGCACTGTTCGGTCAGGGCTGTTTCGAAAAAGGTCAGGCTAAGAATACATACGGCACCGGCTGCTTCCTGCTTATGAATACAGGCGACAGCCGTATAGACAGCCGTTCTAACCTTTTGTCAGGAATTGCGTGGGGCTTAAACGGCGAAATCACATATGACCTTGAGGGCTCGGCATTCAATGCAGGCTCTGTAATAAAATGGCTCCGTGATGAATTGGAGCTAATCAGCAGCGCTCGGGAATGTGACGAGTATGCAGAACAAGTTGAGGACACAAACGGTCTGTATCTTGTGCCGGCATTCACAGGATTAGGCGCACCGTATTGGGACATGTATGCCAGAGGCATAATGGTGGGCATCACCCGTTCCATCAACAAAAAGCATGTATGCCGTGCTGTCTTAGAGAGTATCACATATCAGATGACCGACCTGCTGGAAGCTATGATGAGCGACAGCGACATTATGCTCAAAGACCTGAGAGTCGATGGCGGAGCCAGTGTATCAGACATAATGATGCAGATGCAGGCTGATATGACCGGCTGCAATGTAAACCGTCCTAAGAACAGAGAGGCAACGGCTCTCGGTGCAGCATATTTGGCAGGACTCGCCACAGGCGTATGGAAAGACACGGCAGAAATTGAATCAAACCGTCAGGTAGACAAGATATTTGTGCCATCTATGTCAATAGATCTTAGAAACAAAAAATATTCTAACTGGAAGAGAGCGGTAGAACGCTCTCGCAGTTGGGAAAGATAATAGAAAAGGAGACTTAATTATGGGAAAAGTTATTTGTCCTTGGAACTTAATCACTGATTTTGTTACAGACGCATTCGTAGGCTACGGCGTACCTCGTGAGGATGCCGAAATATGCACGGATGTACTATTAGAGTCAGACAAAAGGGGTATCGAAAGCCACGGCTGCAACAGATTTAAACCGATTTATATTGACAGAATCGTGGCAGGTATTCAGCAGCCCGTTACTAACTTTGAAGTAGTAAAAGAGACTCCTACCACTGCTGTAGTAGACGGTCATGACGGCATGGGCCAGGTAATCGGCAAAAAAGCTATGCAAATGGCTATAGACAAAGCAAAACAGTACGGTCTCGGTATGGTAGCTGTCCGCAATTCATGCCACTACGGTATCGCAGGCTACTATGCTACACAAGCCACAGAACAAGGCTGTATCGGTTTTACCGGCACAAACGCAAGACCATCGGTTGCGCCTACATTCGGTGTGGAGGGTATGTTCGGTACTAACCCACTGACTATGGGTATTCCATCGGATGAAAAATTTGATTTCGTTATCGACTGTGCAACCTCTATCACACAGAACGGAAAGATAGAATACTATGAGCGTATCGGCGAAGAAGTACATCCCGGTACTATCATAGGTCTTGATGGTGAACCGGTATCCGGTGATGCAGGCGAAGCACTCAGAAGAATCCGAAAAGGTACTGCCGCACTGACTACTCTCGGTGGAATCGGCGAGGCTCTCGGCGGATACAAGGGCTATGGCTATGCTATGATTATTGAGCTTCTTTCTGCCGCTCTCCAGGACGGTGAGTATGGCAAGGCACTGAACGGGAAGGACGAAAACGGCAATCTTGTACCTTATCACCTCGGTCATTTCTTTATGGCTATCGACACAGAGCACTTTGTAGGCGAGGACGCCACAAGAAAGAAAGTCGGCGAAATTCTCAGAGAAGTACGAGCTTCTAAAAAAGCACCGGGTGCAGAGCGTATCTACACAGCAGGTGAAAAAGAATATGAGATATGGAAGCAGCGTGAAAACAGCGGCGTACCTATCAACGAGGCTGTACAAAAGGAAATCAACGAAACCAGAGATGCTCTCGGTCTTGATTATGTATTTCCGTGGGAAGACGACTATACCCCATATGTGAAAGAAGAAAAGATTACAGCACATATCGAAAGATTATAAAATTTGATTTTTCGGGAAAACTAGGGCAGAGGACCTTAGGCGTTCTGCGTCTAAGGTTTCTGCCATATTTTCATTATAATTTTAACAATAAAATGAAAGTTGAGGAAATAAAATGGACTACAGAAAAGTATCACTCCAAAAGCATTACGAATGGAAGGGCAAATTGGAGGTAACCGCTCGTGCAAAGGCAGGCGATAAAGAAGCATTATCATTAGCCTATACTCCGGGTGTAGCAGAGCCTTGTCTCGAAATACAAAAGGACTATAAGAAAAGCTGGGAACTCACTCGCAGATGGAATATGGTGGCAGTAATCACCGACGGCTCTGCGGTATTAGGTCTGGGCGACATTGGACCGGAGGCAGGTATGCCCGTAATGGAGGGAAAGTGTGTTCTGTTCAAAGAATTCGGTGATGTAGATGCTTTTCCACTTTGCGTCAGAACTAAGGATGTAGATGAATTTGTCCAGACTGTTTATAACATAAGCGGCTCATTCGGTGGAATAAATCTGGAGGATATATCAGCACCGAGATGTTTCGAGATAGAAGAAAAGCTGAAAGAAAAATGCGACATTCCAATCTTCCACGATGACCAGCACGGAACAGCTGTAGTAGTATCCTCTGCTCTCATCAACGCAACAAAGCTCATCGGCAAACCTTTGGGCAAATGTCACGCAGTAATCAACGGCTCCGGTGCCGCAGGTATCGCCATCGCAAAGTTGCTTATGACGCTCGGTCTAAAAGATGTTGTTCTCTGCGACAGAACAGGTGCAATATACGAAGGAAGAGAAAGACTGAATCCGTCTAAAGAGGCTATCGCAAAGGTAACAAACCGTTCTATGACAAAAGGCACTCTCGCAGACGCAGTAAAGGGTGCAGACATATTTATCGGTGTATCCGCTCCGGGTGTGCTCACTCCCGAAATGATAAAAACAATGAATCCCGATCCTATCGTTTTGGCTATGGCTAACCCCACACCAGAAATTATGCCGGATGAAGCAAAAAAGGCAGGAGCAAGGATTGTGGGTACAGGTCGCTCCGACTTCCCTAACCAAATCAATAATGTTGTGGCATTCCCGGGTATATTCAGAGGAGCCCTCGATGTTCGTGCCGGCGAAATCACAGAGAATATGAAAATAGCCGCCGCATATGCCATCGCCTCTCTCGTAGATGATGACAAGCTCAGCGAGGACTACATTATGCCATATGCCTTTGACCCGAGAATCAAGGACACAGTAGCAAAAGCAGTAGCAGAGGCTGCCAGAAAAGACGGCGTAGCAAGAATCTGACATCTCAATAAAAGCAGAAAAACTGCAACCTATGACAACATAGGTTGCAGTTTTTTATGCACTTTGGTCAGGTTGTATTTCTGCAGCCCTTATCTTTTCTTCGGCTATAGCGACTGCCATTTTGTAGCAGCCTGCCACCACTGACAACGGATCAAACAAAGGAGCGCTGTCATTGAACGAAATCACATTGTCAAAATCATTTATCTCCTGCTCTCCGTTGGCAGTGGTAAATATTAAAATATCCGCACCGATTGCCTTTAGCCGACGCAAAAAGAAAAGCGACTTTTGTATTTTGTCTCTGTCAGTCAATATTGCAATAACAAGAGTATTCTTTTTTGAGTCAAAAATATACTGCTTTTCGATATAGTTAAGTTTTTCCGCTACAGCATCAAATCCGGCTACGGTACCGAACTTTTCTGCCGCCTCACGAGCCAAAAAGTAATCTATTCCGTATCCCGTAAATATCAATCTTTCCGACGACACCATATTTTTTGATGCTGTCGGAAATTGAGGGCATATTTTCACTGCCGATGCAATTTTACCGGGCATCATTTCTGCCATTTTAAGCGCAACATTTTGGTACAAATCGGACACGACATCACATTTTTTACCAAAATACAATCCAAAAAAGCACAGCGAAATATATTCTGCAAAGAAACTCCGCAAGGAAAGTTTCTCTCTGCCGAAATCGCATTTGGTATTTATCACATCATCGGCAATGCGTGCCGCCGCAGACAGCCGATTGCCTGTAATCAACACTATTCTTGCTCCACAGGAATGAGCATAGCCGAGTGCAGACAAAATCTCCACCGACTCTCCTCTGTGTGACACAGCAACAATAAGCGTGTTCTTGTCCACAATGCAGTCGCAGTCAGCTACACTGTCACAGTCCGAAAAATACACCGGTACATCTGTCATCCTCTTAAAATTTTCCGCAGCTGAACCGGCAGCACAACAAGAATCTCTGTCGGCGGTGATAATCACCCTCTTGAGAGAGCCGACATACCTTTTAGAAAGTTTTATATAATCAAAATTGATTTTGTCGCCTTTAGTCAGTGCATTATATGTTTCCTTTGCCACAAGAGGACAATAATATATTTCGTCCCTAAGCTCATAATCACTTTCTGCATATGCCTCATTAGGACACGGCAAAAGTGTTCGTTTTGCCTTTTTGCCCTTTGAATCAACCACAGTGACCTTGTCCTTTGTCAACCTAGCAAAATCTCCTGTTGAGAGCACTGCATATTTTTTTGCTATTCCTATGAGTGAGACAATGTCACTGGACAGCATTACACCGTCATCGGCAATACCGATAACGAGAGGCATAACTCCTGTGTGACAATATATAGCCTCCTCATTAGCCGCCACGAATGCTACTGTAGGTCTGCTGTCTGTAACCGATATAACTTTTTTCAGCAGAGCCAATCTGTCTCTTTCGTCACCGATACACAGCATCGCCAAAAACAAATCCTCATCGGTCAATATCGGAAACGGATTATTGCATCGGCTCTTTAGCACATCAAAGTTAGATATAATTCCGTCCATACATACGGCGAACAGATTATTCGCCGATGGCGGTGCCATAAGATTAGATGCTTTCGTACGGTTGGCATCACCGGTCTGAGCCAATGCGGTGTGGCAATCTGCGTCTGTTACAATCTTTTCGCTCAAATTCTCGGCGCCGCCACGGACCTTGACCGAGAGTATATCGTCTCCTATCCTAAAAGCCACTCCCGACATTTCTGCACCTCTGTAGCGTAGGCTTTTCAACCCCCGCACAATTCTTTGCTTACAATCCCCTTTTCCCACATAGCCAAAAATTCCGCCCATATAATCAATTCCTTTCCAACCGTGCAAAAATAATACTCATATCATCCATCTTTGTGCCCTCACACTGTTTTATTGCAGACTGCAAAACTGTGTCGGCAATCTTCTGAACATCGTCAGTATCAACAGTGCTGAGCCTGTTGCGCAGCCACTCCTCGCCTAAGTCGGTAATGCCGTCACTCATAAGGAGTATTGAGTCACCTACTCCCAGCACTGCTGTCCGTTTTGCAAATTCTATCCCCCGCAGTATTCCTGCAGGCATTGAGGTCAACTCACATCGGGTTATTCCACCGTTTTTTATGATATAGCTCGCCGGTGCGCCTGCCTTAAATATCTCGCATTTTCCTGTAAACAAATCAATATTGGCAATGTCGAGAGTTGCAAGGCTCTCATCATTACTTTTTACCAGCAATGCGGAATTGACCACCTTCAGCGCACTGTCAAAGCCAAAGCCTGCGTTAATCAATCGAGACAGCAATCCTGCACCCATCGCACCGTCAAGTGCCGCCCGTGAGCCTTTTCCCATACCGTCACTTATTATCAAAATGCTGTGCCCCTTGTTATCGGATATAATCTTGACGGTATCACCACACAAGGTGCCCTCTGCACTGTGCTGAGCAAAACCGACCGACAACCTATAATTAGGCTTTTCAAAAAACGACAACATTGTCTCGTTCTTAAAATTGGTTACTCTGCCCTCATCAAAATATCGTGAACAAATCTTGCTTATCCCCTGCTGAAATTTCGGATTATCAAGTCCGGTCACATATCCCGAGAGCAATATCTCAACCCTCATTCTGTTATACTTGTCCTCGATTGCGGAAATATTGGTAGGATAAATATCGTAATCGCCCAAGAATCGCCTTATTTTTGATGATGCGTTGGAGTCAAATATTTCCGCCTCGTCAAATTCCATAGCCAAATCGTCCAGCATATCTGATATAGAAAAAAATTGGTCCGATGCCACCATTCGTATCTGGTTTGTTTTTTCGAGTATTATCTCTTTTCGTATATATTCCTCGTCAGTCATATTTGCGGCATTTTGTTCATTCTCTCTGCGATTTATTTGGTTTATTTTTTCTCTGACCTGGTCCACACTCTCGCTTATTGACGCCATAGCAGAGGAGGCGAATCTCAACTTAAGCACAAGATTTTGTCTCAGCGTTCCGTCCGGAGCCACATCTCTTGAGCTGTCCCAAAACGTCTCAATCTTGTCTGTAATCGTCGGCGGCAAAAGTACAAAAACAGCCGAACCTATGAGACTGTTTATAAATACCGAAAGTCCCACCGTATCTGCGGCAGCCGCAGAAAAGAATCCCATAGAGCACAAATATCCTGCCGCCGCACCAAAGCTGTTCAACGGAGACAGCACCGACGCCACTAATACAGAAAATCCAAATGCCCCTGCCAAATACAGCATATCACTGCTAACCAAACTGACAGAAAAGCCTAATGACAACGCCATAATCAGTCCCCACCGCTCTCCTCCGTAGCGAAGCGACAACAAAATCAGCGGCACAGCCACAATTTGTGCAGGATATATAATGCCTATGTGTATCAGCGAAAAGTTCATAAGCATCATAGCTCCGCAGATAAGAACACAGCATATGTCAGCAACAGGCAATGCACGCAGCTTCAACCTATGAAAATTAGTGTTCAACCCTTTATAGAAAAAATATGCTCCTCCCATTGCGAGCACACTCTCACCTAACAGCACAATGTATTTTTCTACCTCACTGCCCAAATGAATATTCAAAACAACGCCGGTGGCAAAATCTGCAAAAAAAGCAACTGCCATACCAAAGGACGCTGAAAGATTCAGTTCAAAGGTTTCTGCGGCAAAAGCACCAATCACTGCCATAACTACAGCCGCCAAATAGCGTGCGGAATATGTATTCACTCCGCCTATCAGATATCCCAATGCTGCACCTATGCCCGAAAAAATCCAGCCTTTCTTTTTTGACACCGCCACTACTGACACGGCAAAGGGAGCACAGCCCATTGATATTTTGCCTATACTCAGCAAAAAGCCTAACAACAGGTAAAGACCGAATCTTGTCCATTGTTTCATACTCACATTGTTGATTTTTAAATTGGTTTTTAGCTTGTCCTTGACTGCCATTGTCACACGCCCTACATATTTTTCAACAGAATTATATTACAGCAAATGTGCAAAATATGTCATAATGTGAGAAGATAATATATTGGTGTTGAAATTACTATCCACTTGTGCTAAAATCATACCATTGAAACGGAGGTAGCCAAATGATTCAAGCAAACAATATATCCGTGCAGTTTGGTGGACGCTCGCTTTTTGAGCGTGTAAATGTTACTTTTACACCCGGAAACTGCTATGGCATAATCGGTGCAAACGGCGCCGGAAAATCAACATTTCTTAAGGTTCTCAGCGGTGAGCTTGAGCCGAGCAAAGGCGAGGTCATCATCACACCCGGCGAAAGACTTTCTGTACTGAAGCAGGACCACTTTGCCTATGATGAGTACGAAGTAGTAAAAACTGTACTTATGGGCAATCCGAGACTGATAGAAATTATGGAAGAAAAGGACGCCTTGTATGCTAAACCGGATTTCAGCGAAGAAGACGGAATCAAGGCAGGAGAGCTGGAGGCAGAATTTGCCGACCTTGACGGCTGGAATGCCGAAAGCGATGCAGAATTTATGCTCAACAAGCTTGGCGTTACTGACGAATACCATTATATGAAAATGGCAGAACTGCCAAATGATATGAAGGTAAAGGTGCTTCTCGCTCAGGCATTGTACGGCAATCCCGACATTCTTCTGTTGGACGAGCCTACAAACCACTTGGATTTGTCCGCTATCAGCTGGCTCGAGAACTTTTTGTTAGATTTTGAGAACACTGTTATCGTTGTATCTCACGACCGTCACTTTCTCAACAAAGTCTGCACGCATATCTGTGATGTAGACTACGGCAAAATCACTCTCTACACCGGAAACTACGACTTTTGGTTTGAGTACACACAGATGCGTCAGCGTCAGGCAAGAGACCAAAATAAGAAGAACGAGCAGAAAATCAAAGAGTTGCAGGACTTTATCAATCGTTTCTCTGCAAATGCCGCTAAATCTAAGCAGGCTACAAGCAGAAAGAAACAGCTCGACGCTCTCGAAATGATAGAAATGCCCGTATCCTCCCGCCGTTTTCCATATGTTGACTTTAAGCCGGACAGAGAATGCGGCAACGACTTGCTGAGAGTTGACCATCTCACAAAAACAATCGGCGACAGAAAAGTCCTAGATGATATTTCATTCGTTATTCACCCAAGAGAAAAAGTTGCATTTGTCGGCTCAGACGCTGTTGCAAAAACGACACTTTTCAAAATAATTATGGGCGAAATGGAGCCTGACGAGGGCAGCTATAAGTGGGGCGTTACCACAAGCCGCAGCTATTTTCCCTCCGACAACAGCAGCTATTTTGACGGCAAGAAGCTTACTTTAGTTGATTGGCTGAGACAATACACCGACGAGGTACTCGAGGCTGACATTAGAGGTTGGCTGGGCAGAATGCTATTCAGCGGTGACGATGCACTTAAGATGTCAAATGTGCTCTCCGGCGGAGAGAGAGTACGCTGTATGCTGTGCAAGATGATGCTCAGCGGTGCAAATGTGCTCATACTCGATGAGCCTACAAACCACCTTGACCTTGAGTCAATCACTGCACTGAATAATGGTCTTATCCGTTATCCCGAAACTGTTCTGTTCACCTCTCACGACCATCAGTTCGTAGAGACAATCGCAGACAGAATTATCGAAATCAGCGGTGACAAGTATATTGACCGTAAGGGCTCATATGACGAGTTCCTCTCCACATTCGACGAAGAACAGCTCAGACACATTAAGGGCTAACAATATAATATGCAAAAAGCCGACAGGTACACAATCGTACTTGTCGGCTTTTATTATGCCATATTATATTTTGCCTAATCTATCCGAGAGAAGATTCATATTTTGAATAATCTTCTTGTCTTTCTTATTGTCTGTTGCTGCACTGTTTAACTTTGCTACAACAAATTTGTTTTGGGTGGAAGAATACGGTGCCGAATATGTATCAGCCTTTTTCTGCATATAACAGGTGTTCTTTTTCACCTTTTTGTTTGCAATCTTTTCGCCTAATTTTTCCTGCTTAGATTTTTTTGCATTGCTCTTGGCCTTTTTCTCATTATATGTATAGATGTAGCCATAGAATTTTTGGTGGTTATGTGCGGCAGGATTTTTGTATCTTACTACTACAAAATATTCTGCTTGCCATCTTGACTCGGAAAAAGTGATTGAACCGTCGGAATTTATCTTTTCCACCACTGCTACATGGTGACTCCAACAGGCAACTGCGCCAACCTTTGGCGTTGAGCCGTAGTCATAATAGCCGGCGTTCTTGTTCATAAAATACCAATCACCGGCGCTGCCGTGTGTAAACTTAGGTTTTTCACCGTTAAGCTCATAAATTCTGCCGTAGGCATAAGCTACACAGTTAGGCATACCGTAGCCTGTTTGAAAATAATAGTTCAGCTTGCTCGAATAATAAGGACTGCTCGAGCTCGGTGCAGTGAGTCGTGGAGTAAATCCTCCGTCATCTGTTTCTGCGTATGCACAAAATGGTGTTATCAATGAAATAATCAAAGTAAACAAAAGTACAAACGGAACTATAAGCAGGGTTTTCTTCTTAGCCATAATACTCTCCTTTTTCATTTCGTCCAATGGGGACGATTTGATGATTACGAAATTTTTGATGTTTTCGATTGAACTCGCTTATCTGTTGTTTGACCAACGTGTTACATTATACCAAGTTTTACAAATTGTAATCTACAGTAACTTTATACAAGGATTTTGTTACATTTTTGTAACCTTTGTGTAACTTCTACAAAATTCAAGCATAACTATTGACTTTTTATGCGACATTAGTCTATTATCTCGGCATTTTTAAGATTGTAATACAAAAAACATTGTGCTATAATGTACGAAAATATTAAAAATGACAAAGACTATTTAGAGAGGTATATAAAATGAGTGAACATAATCACACCTGCGCCTGTGAGAGTTGCGGCCACGACCACAGTGACGACAGACTAAAAACAGAAGAAATAACAAAATTTGTAATCGCCACTATACTATTTGTAATAGGATATTGCCTGAGAGAATTTACCTCGCTGCCGGAATACGCCTATCTGCTTTGTTTCGGCATATCATATCTTTTAGTAGGATTCAATATAGTGCGAGATGCTGTAGACGGAATTATGCACGGCAGAATATTCGATGAAAACTTTTTGATGACCGTTGCATCACTGGGTGCCTTTGCAATAAAAGAATACAGCGAAGGCTGTTCGGTAATGCTGCTGTTCACCCTCGGCGAAATGCTGCAAGCCAAAGCTGTAGCAAAAAGCAAAAAGTCAATAACCGATATGCTCGAAAGAAAACCGGACACAGTGAACATTCTCCGTGACGGAAAAGAAATAACCGTATCCCCCGACGAAGTAGCTGTAGGCGACACAGTTTCCGTCAAACCCGGCGAAAAGATACATCTCGACGGAATAATAACCGAAGGCAGCTCTGAGGTAGATATGAAAGACCTTACCGGCGAATCTATTCCGCTGACAAAATCAGAAGGCGACGAAGTTTTGGGTGGCTCAATCAGTATTGACGGAGCGCTGAAAATCAAAGTAACAAAGCCTTACAGCGAATCCACAGTCGCTCGCATACTTGATATGATTGAGGACGAATCCGATAAAAAGAGTAATGCCGAAAAATTCATCACAAAATTTGCAAGAGTCTACACACCCGTCGTTTGTCTCATTGCTATACTTATTATAATAATACCGCCGCTGTTCCTGCACGGCTCGTGGCACGAATGGCTGCACCGTGGACTGTCTGCTTTGGTAGTAAGCTGTCCATGTGCAATCGTAATCAGCGTACCGCTTTGCTTTTTCAGCGGAATAGGAAGCTGCTCAAAGTTCGGTATGCTCGTCAAAGGCGGCAACTACCTTGAGGCACTCGGCAAATGTGACACTGCCGTGTTCGACAAAACCGGCACAATTACCTCCGGCAAATTTGAGTTTGTACAATGTGAATGTAAACACTGCCACTGCAAAGATAAAAAAGAACATCACGAGTTGCTGCGGATTATTACCGCCTGCGAAAAATTCAGCACTCACCCGATAGCAAAATCAGTTGCTCTCGCATTTGCGGGATTTGCAGATGATGCAGTAGTAACCGATGCAAAAAATTATGCCGGAGAGGGCGTAAGTGCAGTTGTGGACGGGACAAAATATTATGTCGGCAACGCAAAGCTTATGGAAAGAGTCGGTGTAGATTTCAGCGAAACAAAGCTAATCGGAACTGCAATATACTGCTGCGATGACGAAGAATTTTTAGGCGACATAGTATTCGCCGATGTTATAAAAGAGGAGTCACGCCGGGCTATAGCCGATATGCGCAAGCTCGGAATTACAAAAACGGCAATGCTTACCGGCGATAACGAAGAAATTGCAAGGGACATAGCAGACAGAGCCGGAATAGATGTTCACTATTCTAAACTTCTGCCGGTTGAAAAGGTAAAAGAAATAGAAGAAATAAAAGCTGAAGGCAGAACCGTACTCTATGTGGGCGACGGAATTAACGATGTGCCTGTGATTACTGCCTCGGATATAGGAATAGCAATGGGCGGTGCCGGCTCTGATGTTGCAATCGAGGCTGCCGACATTGTTGTAATGGGAGACTCGCTGTCTACTCTCCCTAAGGGAATACGCAC
Source organism: uncultured Oscillospiraceae bacterium (assembly GCA_900548085.1). GTDB lineage: Bacteria > Bacillota > Clostridia > Oscillospirales > Acutalibacteraceae > Eubacterium_R. Next base: position 14,955 of record URJF01000004.1, read on the forward strand.
AGCTAAAAAGACAATGCGTCTCGCTACGGAAAACATTGTTTTTTCCGTTCTCGTAAAAGCCGTTATACTTGTGCTCGATATTTTTCTTGCAAAGAAAATGCCTATGTGGGTAGCGGTGTTCGGCGATGTAGGCGTATGTCTGATAGCCGTTGCAAACTCACTGAGAGCTATGATAACCAAAAAATAATTAACACCAACGATAAATACCCGAACTCAAAAATGAGTTCGGGTTATTTTTTGCACTTAGGTATCGACATTCATCAAAAAGAATCACTCATAACCACAGGTAAATCGGTGATTATGATTTTTTATAAATTTCTGTCTGCCCTGCCTCATTTAATGTGAGCAATAATACATCCTTTAGCCTTACCTGTCTGTCGGCGAGAATTTTGTTTAACTTTCGCTCGTCAATGCCTGTTTCCTTTAAGTTAGAGTACATAATTTTTCCGTCCAAAACAAGATTTGTACAAAGTCCTGTATGCATCGGCGAAAAATTAAAGTCTTTAGGATTGAGCTGTCGCATTTGCGGCGTGGGCAAAAAGCTGACCTTTCCGCTGGTCTCCATAATTGCGCCGTCAATATCCGACAGCGAAAAGTAACCCTGTCCCCTTGCGCTCGCTAAAAGGTCGTTAATATCCAAATGAGCTTTTTTTAGAGCATTCTTATCTATTTGTCCGTTTTTAATCAGTACCACGGGTTTGCCTGAAATAAATGAGCGTGCTCTAACGCTTTTTCGGGAAATCCAGGGCAACAGTATCTCAAACAAGGCGTACACTGCCATAGCTATAATACCTCGCCACCACTGAGTATCAATATTAGTTGCCATCTCAGCCGCAACAGAACCGATTGTTATTCCCACAACATAATCAAAAAACGACATTTCCGATATTTGTCGGTAACCCATGAGCTTTGTCAGCACAAAAAGCACCGCAAAGGACGCAACAGACAAAATCAAAACCTTTAACATATCCATAGTATCACCATAATTAGTATAGACAAAGGAGTGTGATTTATGTTATGATAAGTCTGTGTTAAATTTATGTTAAGTAAACTTAAAATAAGGTGGGATGACCTATGGACAAGACAGGCAAAGCAGCCACTATAATCGGAACAATCGCCAACTTTGCATTATTTTTGACAAAGTTATTTGTAGGAATAAGTTCCAACTCACTGTCGGTATATTGTGACGCCATAAACAATTTGGGCGACACATTCGGTTGTCTCATTGCACTGCTGGGATTTATATTCTACAAAAAGATGAACGACATGCAGAATGAAAAGACGCAGAGCTTGTGTACTTTCGTAATCAATATAATAATAACCGTGACAGGCGGCTACTTTGTATATAACGGACTTGAGCGTGTGCTGTATCCCCTGCCGGTTGCATACAGCGCCGGCTACGCATATATAATCATAACCACCGTTTTCGTAAAAATTGCTATGGGAATAATGTACAGCCACTTCTATAAGAAGGACCGCTCACCCATCATAAAGGCACTGATTACCGACAGCTTTTTGGACTGCTTTGTAACTATATGCGCACTGATGGGACTGTTTTTGATTACAAAAATCAATTTTGCGGCGGACGGAATTTTTGCAATCATAACAGGTGCCACTATTACTGTGTCTGCAATAAAAAGTATTATTGAGCACGCAAAATTTTTAATCAACGGATAAGGAGTATCAAGAAAATTTATGGCTACTAAAGAAAAACAAAAAAGAACACCGCAGCAAAAGAAAAAAATCGCAGGTAAGGTACTGTTGGGAATACTGATAGCCCTTTTGTGCATAATTGCAATAATCACTGCAATCAACACAATATGCGTAGCCTCCTGCAAAAATTATATAAAGAGTATAAATCCCGTGTCATACTCATCACAGCTCACCCCCGAAGAAAAAAACGACTACACAACCTTTGTGACCGATAATGATTTTAGGGTAATGCAGCTCAGCGATGTGCATATAGGTGCCGGATTTATGAGCGTAAAAAAGGATAATCAGGCAATCAATGCGGTTGCTGCCATGGTAGCTGAAGAAAAGCCCGATTTGGTTATCGTTACCGGTGACATAGCATACCCCGTTCCGTTTCAGGCCGGCACATTTAACAACAAAACAGGGGCAGTTATTTTTGCGAGTCTTATGGAAAAGCTGGGCGTATATTGGTGTCCTGCCTTTGGCAATCACGACACCGAGGCTTACTCCTATTTCAGCCGAGAAGACATATCAGAATTATACTCAAACAGACAAAAATATCCACACTGCCTGTTCCAATCGGGGCCTAAAGATGTAGACGGATACGGAAACTATATCGTGAATGTCCAAACCTCAAAGGGAGAAATAACACAGTCCTTTGTTATGTTAGACTCTCACTCCTACATAGACAACGATTATTTTGGTATTATGTGGAAATATGACTGCGTACACAAAAATCAGGTAGAATGGTACGAACAACAAATAAAGGCACTCACAAAGATAAACAATAACAAAACGCCTAAATCTCTTATGTTCTTCCATATGCCGCCGCAGGAAATGCTGACAGCGTATAATGAATATAAAGAAAACGGCTATAAGGACACCGCCAACTCAAAATACACAGGCGGCAAAGCAGGCGAAAAGGATCTCGTAGTATATCCCAGCGAAAAGAACTACGGCTTGTTCGACAAATGCCTTGAGTTAGGCTCAACAAAAGGAATTTTCTTCGGACACGACCACCTAAACAACTTTACCATGCTGTATAAAGACATCCAGCTCACCTATGACTACACGGTGGACTATCTCGCATATGTAGGTATCAACAAATACGGTACTCAGAGAGGCTGTACAATGATTACCACAAAGCCTGACGGCTCATTTGAATCAAAAGCCGAAAACTACTACCAAGATAAATACACTCCTCAAAAAGAAAAAGAAACCGTATCTATGGAAGATTTCTACACTGACGAGGAAAAAGGACATAAATAACAAAATAACCTGTGAACTCTTTACGGTTCACAGGTTATTATTTTTCTTACATATTTACAGCATAGATGCCGCTGAAATTCCGAGCACGCTGCCAAGGACGACAAAGATAACGGAAATCACTATCATAATCGCCCAAATAACTATGTTGGCAATAATATAATTTTTCTTATTCTTATTTGTATTAGGTGAACAAAGCCAAACTATCCAACAAATAATATTTACAATCGGGATAGCCGACAGTATAAACATACCGATATACTGACCTACCGACATAACCTCAGTAGTAGAATCATACTGCGGATAATAGGGTGGCTGATACGGCGGCTGATTATATTGCTGATATTGTTGATTTTGACTGTTTGGGTCATAGTATTCATTCATAAAATTACTCCTTTCATCTGTGATTACAGAATATCACAGATGTTATATGATGTCAATATTTTAGGACAAAATTACCGTGATTATTGAATTTTTATTCAATATAATGCTTTGTTTAAAATCGCCGTCATAATCTTCCTTAAGCAACCTTTCACCATCTGAGATAATTTTTTTCATATGGCTGAAATTGCCGTTCAATGTAATCTCGGTATTTTCTCCCTCATTCACTGCCACCAAAATGGTTTTGCTGTCCGGAGTGAGAAAAGCAAAAGCATTAGTCAAATTATTGTCATCAGTAGGTTCCATGCCAATGTTGAGCACTGTTGAGCCTACAGGCACATAGCGTGAAAAATGGGCAAATCCGTACCATCTCATGGCTACTTCCCAAACGGAAAAATCAAAATCTGCAGTTATCACTCCGTCGCTGTAGTCCTTGCCGTCCTTTACAGCAAAATTGTTCACTGCTACCCATGATGTCCAGCTGTCCATACCTGCTACAGTAAGATCCTGACCGATAATCCGTGCGGTGATAAGTGCCCCCGTAAAATCATCTACAGGCGACATATTAGGCAGCTCACACCACTCACTCATATCCATACGAATGTTGGAATATTTGTTCCGTATCTTTTTTCTGAATTCTCTGCGAACACTCGGTTCATTATCACAATGGTACGAATGGACAGCAAACACATCAAGAACCTTCATAATCGTTTTGTCTGAATAAAGGGCATCCAGATATTCCTCTGTGAGTCCGAGATACTCGCCGCTTTCAGGGCCGTATAATTTAAGCGGCAAACCCCGCTTGATGATTTTCTCAGCAAATATGCGGAATACGGCAACCATTTCTTCAGTCTCATAATGGCAACCCTCCTGCCAAACAGAAGCTCCGCCCCACTTCCACTGTGGCTCATTGATAGGACTGATATACTTTACCGGAAGTCCCTCTGCCAAGAAGTGCTCAGCCACATCCAAAACATAGTCTGCAAAAGCCTTGTACTTAGACGCCGGTATGTTGCAGGTATGATACAGCAATGATCCCGATGCCTGACCGGTAGAGCACTGACTGTAATGAGGAGAATTACAAAAGAGTATGAGCGTGTCCACCTTGCCGTAAGACAAGCATTTTTTCATCATATCTACAGCGTTTTTGTCCCGACTGTAGTCCCAGCTGAATTCCTCGTTCTCCCTGTCATAGAGCAACATACTCTCTGTCTTTCGCCAAGGGTTAGAAATACGACAATTATTATCGTCTGTACCTCCGCCTATATTATACCTATATATATTTAGTCCGAGTCCATCGTCAGAATACAGCAACCGTGCTATTTCGTCTGCGGCATCCCCTGCACAATATTGGCTCCACCAACAAGCAGAAGTTCCCCAGCCGAACAATGACTGTTCTGCTTTTGCATTATTAAAATCAATTTTCATATCATCACCGACTTTAGTATAAATTATATACTCCTCCCTGTCAATCACTATATAATATGTATAGCATATTAGCAAACAAAGTGGCGGAGTGACAACAAAAGGCAAAAAAATTTGCCTATTCACAAAAAATTTTTAAAAAAAGTGTTGACAAACGCAGTGAATGGATATAATATTAGTAATAGAGTTAGCACTCAAGCGCATAGAGTGCTAACGATATAAAAACATTTAGGAGGGAGCAAGATGATTGGCGAAAGACGGTCGGCTATATTACAGCTGATTATAGATTACTATATCAAAACCGGCGAGCCTATCGGCTCAAAGACGCTTTGTCAATTGCTACCCTATCCTGTCAGCTCTGCCACAATCCGAAACGAAATGGCTTACCTCTCCGGAATAGGTTTTCTGGAACAAAGACACACCAGCGGCGGCAGAGTTCCAACTAAAAACAGCTATCGCTACTATGTAGACAATCTAATGCAGCCAAAGGGCTTAGCCCCTTACGAAAAGCAAAGGATTGACGAAATACTCAGCATAAACGCATCTGACACAGAGCGATTGCTCAGCGATGCAGCCAATCTTTTGTCAGAAGAAACAGGTTGTGCTGCATTTTACAGCACAGTCAAGGACCCGTTAGACTGCGTTCAAGGCGTTGAGCTTATCCCCGCAGGCGGCGGAAAAGCAATGCTCGTAATGCTCAGCGTTGGAGGAAAAATCAAATCCTCGTTGTGCAGACTCAAATGCAATGTCGACGACGAGTTCAAAGCGTTGTTCTACAAAACAATCAACGACTACTTTGTAGGCGTTCCGCTATCGGATATTGACCTGTCATTGCTGCAGTCCACAGCGCCTTTATTAGGTATGCGAGTTTTCGATATGCTGCCGATACTGTCGTCGTTATGTTCCCTTTGCCGTGAGGCATCTAGCGGAACGCTGGCCATCACCGGCGAAACAAACCTCTTGTCTCAAGAAGAATTAGGCGACAGCGTCTACAATCTGCTTACGCTGTTGGCAGAAAAGAAAAAGCTAAATCTTCTGCTGACCGAATTTGCAAAGCGAGGCAGGGACAAGGCGCTCCTGTTAGGAGAAGAAAATCCGGTATATGAGCTGAAAAACACAGCAATGGCTACAGCAAAATTCAAATATGCAAACGACCAGATTGCCACACTTGGCATAATCGGGTCATTAAGAATCGATTATAGTTCTATTCTCCCGAGAGTAGATTATATAATAAATACAGTATCAAATTACTTAAAGGAGGGCGGAATCAAATATGAGTAAAAAAGAAAAAGACGAAGTAAAAGAAGAAACCGTCAAAGAACCCGAAGTTGAGATAGAGGACGAAAAAGATGAACAGTCCGATATCGAAAAGCAACTCCGAGACGCAAAAGACCAACTACTCCGAACTGCAGCAGAATATGCAAACTTCAGAGCAAGAAGTGCCAAAGAAAAAGAGCAGACATATTCTAATGCAAAAGGAAATGTCGTGGCAGAAATATTACCGTCCATAGACAATCTTGAAAGAGCATTAGCCCAAGAGAACTCGGACTACGAATCACTGAGAAAGGGACTCGAAATGACTATGAACTCTCTAATGGCAACTCTCGAAAAAATGGGTGTCAAAGCCTTTGGCGAGGTCGGCGAACAGTTTGACCCTAATCTTCATCACGCAGTAATGCATATTGATGACGAATCATTAGGTGAAAATGTAATCACCGATGTTTTCCAAAAAGGCTACAAGATAAACGACAAAGTAGTCAGACCGGCAATGGTCAAAACTGCGAACTAAATTGATAACAAACAAAAGGAGATATATATTATGGCTAAAATCATTGGTATTGACTTAGGTACAACAAACAGCTGTGTATCAGTAATCGAAGGCGGCGAGCCTGTAGTAATCGCAAACGCAGAGGGTGCAAGAACAACTCCATCCGTAGTAGCTTTTTCTAAAGACGGTGAAAGAATGGTAGGTGCTGTTGCAAAGCGTCAGGCTATTACAAACCCGGACAGAACAATTTCTTCAATCAAGAGACATATGGGTTCTGACTACAAGGTAACAATCGACGGCAAGGCATACACACCGCAGGAAATTTCTTCTATCATTCTTCAAAAGCTTAAGAGTGACGCAGAAGCATACTTGGGTGAGCCTGTTACTCAGGCAGTTATCACAGTTCCTGCATACTTTACAGACTCACAGCGTCAGGCTACAAAGGATGCCGGTAAAATTGCCGGTCTCGATGTAAAGAGAATCATCAACGAGCCTACCGCAGCAGCTCTTGCTTTCGGTATTGACAAGGAAGATGACCAAAAGGTAATGGTATATGACCTTGGCGGCGGCACATTCGATGTATCTATCATTGAAATGGGTGATGGAGTACAAGAGGTACTCGCTACAGCAGGTAACAACCGTCTCGGCGGTGATGACTTTGATAAAAAGGTTATGGATTGGCTGGTAGCCGACTTCAAGTCACAGAACGGCATTGACCTTTCCGGCGACAAGATGGCTATGCAAAGAATTAAGGAAGCTGCAGAAAAGGCAAAGATTGACCTTTCCGGTATGACAACAGCACAGATTTCTCTCCCATTCATCACAGCAGATGCAACCGGTCCAAAGCACTTGGAGGCTACTCTCACGAGAGCTAAATTCAACGAAATGACAGCAGATCTTGTAGAAGCTACAATGGGTCCTGTTCGTCAAGCAATGAAGGACTCCGGTCTCTCAATGAATGATATCGACAAGATTCTTTTGGTCGGCGGTTCTACCCGTATCCCTGCTGTTCAAGAAGCAATCAAAAACTTCTCAGGCAAAGAGCCATTCAAAGGCATTAACCCTGATGAGTGCGTAGCAATGGGTGCTGCACTCCAAGGCGGTGTTCTCGGCGGCGATGTAAAAGGCTTATTGCTCCTCGATGTTACACCTCTTTCATTGGGTATCGAAACAATGGGCGGCGTAAACACAGTAATCATTGAGAGAAACACCACTATCCCTACTAAGAAGTCACAGATATTCTCTACAGCAGCAGATAACCAAACATCTGTAGAAGTACACGTACTTCAAGGCGAAAGAGAATTTGCAAAAGATAACAAGACTTTGGGTATGTTCCATCTTGACGGTATTCTTCCTGCAAGAAGAGGCGTTCCACAGATTGAAGTAACCTTTGATATTGATGCAAACGGTATTGTACACGTATCCGCTAAGGATTTGGGTACAGGCAAAGAGCAGCACATCTCTATCACAGCTTCCTCAAATATGAGCAAGGAAGATATTGATAAGGCTGTTAAGGAAGCAGAACAGTTTGCAGAAGAAGACAAGAAAAAGAGAGAGGCAGTAGACCTCCGCAACAATGCAGACCAGATGGTATATCAGACCGAAAAGATGCTGTCAGAGGATGCAGACAAATTCTCAGCCGACGACAAGAGTGCATTGGAAACAAAGCTCAACACTCTTAAGGAAGCACTTAAGGGTGAAGATACCGAGGCTATCAAAGCTGCACAAGAGGATTTGACCAACAAGTTCTATGAGGTATCACAGAAGCTGTACCAAGCAGCTCAGGCAGCACAAGGTGCACAGCCGGGTGCCGAACAGCAGCCGGGCGCTGACCAATCACAGCAGGGCGGTCAGACCTACACAGACACAGATTATACCGAGGTTGACGACAACTAATCGATATACTCCTTTCATCAGCCATATCCCGCCTGAAAAGGTGGGATATGGCATTATAAACTAAAAAGCGGAGGCACAAATATGCCTGAAGAAAAAAGAGACTATTATGAAGTTTTGGGTGTAAGCAAAGGCGCATCTGAGGACGAAATAAAAAAAGCATACAGAAAAACTGCCAAAAAGTATCACCCTGACTTGAATCCGGACAATCCGGAGGCTGAAGCTAAGTTCAAGGAGTGCAACGAGGCATACGAGATTCTGTCCGACCCACAAAAAAAGCAACGCTATGACCAATTCGGATTTGCCGGTGTTGATCCTAACTACGGCGCCGGTGCCGGCGGCGGAAGCGGTTTCGGCGGAGGCGGATTCGGATTTGACGGCGACATCGATCTCGGTGACATTTTTTCCTCTTTCTTCGGCGGCGGAGGCGGATTCGGCGGCAGAAACCCTAATGCTCCCCATCAAGGCAATGATATTCAAAGCGCTGTTACAATCACATTTGAAGAAGCTGCAAAAGGCTGCAAAAAAACTATTGACATTTCTCGTGTCGAGGATTGCTCGCAGTGTCACGGCACAGGTGCCGCACCGGGCAGCTCACCGAAAACCTGCCCCGATTGTCAAGGCAGAGGTGTTATCAATGTTCAGCAGCGTACAGCATTCGGCGTTATGCAGACTCAGCGCACCTGCAGCAGATGCGGCGGTAAGGGCACTATTATCGACAAGCCATGCACAAAATGCGGCGGCAAAGGTAAGGTACGCAAAAAGACAAAGGTTGATATCAACATACCTGCCGGAATCGATAATCGCCAAATACTTAATGTCAGAGGCTACGGCGACAGCGGCATAAACGGCGGACCTGCCGGTGACCTGAGAGTCGTAGTAAATGTTAAGCCAAGCAAAGACTTTCAGCGTGACGGCTACGACCTTTGGTACGACAAACATGTCAGCATTGCACAAGCTACACTCGGTGATGAGCTGAGAGTGCCTACATTGGACGGCGATGTAAAATACAATATGCCCGCAGGTACACAGCCTAACGAAGTGTTCAAGCTAAAGAACAAAGGCGTTCAGAGGCGTGGCAGCGTAGGCAAGGGCGACCTGTTCGTGCGTATCATAGTAGATATACCACGGAATCTTACCCAAGAGCAAAAGCATCTCATCAAGCAATTTGATGAGTCCTACACTCCGTCAAAAAGCTCCGGCAAGGAAGGCTTTTTTGATAAATTCAAAAAGAAATAATATAGTTTTGAGCAAGCCATTTTATCATGACTTGCTCTTATTTTTATGCTTGATTTGTTGACACTTATATTGCTATGTGTTAGAATATAAACAAATCTAATAGATTAAACAAGGAGATAAAGTTTATGAATATCGGCGTTATTTTTGCAGGCGGTGTAGGCACAAGAATGAAAACCACCGGAAAGCCAAAGCAGTTTCTTATGGTTCACGGTAAGCCTATCATCGTACATACTATCGAAATTTTCCAAAATCATCCCGAAATCGACGGCATCATTTGTGTATGCGTATCTGATTGGATTGATTATATGGAGGAGTTGAAGTATCGCTACAGATTGGACAAAATCGGCAAAATTGTGCCCGGTGGCGAAACAGGTCAGCTGTCCATATATAACGGCCTTAAAGCCGCAGCAGAGTGCTATGGACTCCAGGACAATATTGTACTCATTCACGACGGTGTTCGTCCGCTCATCAGTGCAGAAACTATCAGTGCCAACATTGATTCGGTAAAGCAATACGGCTCAGCTATTACAAGTGTTCCGGCTCAAGAAACAGTCATAGTAGTAGACGACAACGAACAGGTTCAGGAGATTGTTGACAGATCTCACGCAAGACTTGCGAGAGCACCACAGAGCTTTTATCTCAAAGAGATACTCGAGGCTCAGGAAACCGCTATTGCTCAAGGTCTCACAAATATGACCGACTCCTGCACACTGATGAAGCACTTTAACAAAAAGCTCGTTACCATCCCCGGCGAAAAGAATAATATCAAAATCACTACTCCCGAGGATTTCTACACCTTCCGTGCCCTCTATGACGCAAAAGAAAACGAGCAGCTTGAATGATAACTCAATAGAAAACAAAATCTGCACATTCATAAAGAATGTGCAGATTTTATTTTTATAATATTCCGTCCTCTTGGTTTGCTAATTCTTCTTTTGTATAGTCGAGCAGTTCTCCGTTCATTGCGGACTCAAAAGCTATAAGCTCTTTTTCATATCTTTGCTTCTTTGCTAATCTTTCTTTAGTAATGCTCTCACGATTTTGGTCAATCATCTCTTGAGTTATACCCATCTTTTCGCAAATCAACTTGACTACCTTTTCGGTAGCGTGGCCGTCCTCTTTGCAGCCTCTGTCTTTTAAGAATTGTTTGCAGTCGGCACTATACTTTTCTGCGTCAAAAGTAACGATATTGTATACCAGCTCGACATTATTGGTTGCTATCGGGAACGGTGTTTCTTCCAGCGGATAATACAGTCCTCTGCCTGTATTGAAGTCTTCTAAATCGGTGGCGAAGATAAATCCGGGCTTTCCGGTTAAGACGAAATCGCATATCCAGCTGGAGTAATCCGTAATGCCTATATCGCAAGCTACCATAAGCTCCTGTATATCTATATAGTCGGTAGCATTGATAACATTAGGATTATCCGGCATCTCGATCTGTGCCTTTCTATCATGGAAATGCAGTTTTGTGAGCACCTTCCATTCGCCGCCGAACCTCTTTTCGAGAGCCTCAATAAGTTTATCATAATTGACATTATAAAATTCCATGCTCTTGCTGTCTCTGAATGTGGGGGCATAAAGGCACATTTTTATGTCTTCTATATTTTCTTTGGGATTGCCGTGCTTGTCATGCTTAATAACCGCAAGAGCGTCACAAACCTTTTGTTTTATTTCTGCCTGCCTCTTTTCATCACAGAACAAAATATCATTACGAGGATGGCCGTATTCGAGCACTTCATTGTTTTCAAAATAGGTTTCACGGTATACCATGGTCTCAAAATCGCTGTCAGAAATACAGTAGTCTACCGACTTGCCGCACTTTTCTGCCTTTTTGAGCCAATCTTTGTCTGTAATATTCTCCTTTGAAATTCTCTTTAGTCCCATAGAGCCGTGCCATGTGTTTATGTGTGTCTGCTCCGCTTTCTTCGGAATAGGCTTCCATACACAGTTGAGTGCATTGTCAATCCAAACCTTAGATGTCGCCAACGCCTTAAAATAGTCAAATGAGTACTTGCGCACAAGATTGATTTCTTCGGGATATTCGTCGTCGCTGTTTTTTACATTTCCCCAGTACATCTCAATAGGTATGCAATTATCTATGATATACTCTGCAATATACTTAGGGTTACAGGTATAAAAGCCGTTAAAAGAGGTAAGCATAAGTCTGTTTTCTACAACAGGCAGCTTTTTTGTATAAAACTTTCTGAAAAATGTGCCTATATTTTCATCACGTTCAGCACGATTTCTCTTTGATTTTTTTGCACGCAGCTTTTTCTTTTTTATCTTTTCTTTTTTGCGCTTTCGTAGGTACTTTCCCTCGATAAGTGCTCGCTTAAATTCTGTAAAGGTCATCGAATGTCTCTTTGTCTCCTCAATCAATATTTGTCACAAATCGACAGTATATATTATACACACTTTATTACGTAATTGCAAGATAATACTGCACATTATTAGGTTGACTATAAAAGTAATATACTATATAATAGTTACATATTAGACAAAGCATGGTGATAAAGTGAAATCGGTAATACCGGATAATTTAGTAAAAGCGACAGTAGTCGACATAAATTGGGAAAGAATAAATCTCTATATAGACATAAGAATAGAATTTTGTCAAGGCAGTGACAAAGAAACTCCCCTTGATTTTTATGCAGTCAATGCAAAATTTCAGGCAAAAGCAAAATTTGACTACAAAATATTAGAAGACGGAACATACAGACTGTATCTGAACATAACCAACCCCGGCTATGACAGGTGTTTGCCCAGAGGCACATACAGCATATTCATATGTCAAGGCGATACTAAGGTAGCCAGATGTATGACCGACCGCTCCATAGTGAAGAAAATGAATGATTTTTCACGCTCATTTTTGTATCAAAACAGGAACAGAGTGTACAGCGTAGTATTTTTTGTAGACGACAACGAGGAATATTTACCGTTCATTATGTACACTATGGCATCAAAGAGTGTCGGTATCGGACCGCAGAATTTCATCAGCCTTGCACCGTCTGAAAAGACAAGCCGTGCCGCTAAAATATATAAGCGCACCCTTGGCAAATTAGTGAACAAGCTGAAAAAACTCGGCAGTCCCGCATTCTTCAAAAAAGTGCTCAAGCTGATATATATGATGCGTACAGATATGCAGCCTGTACCAAAGAAGCGCATACTCTTTATGTCAGAACAAAACAGTGCCATATCCTCCAACCAAAAGGCGGTATATGACCGAATGATAGAAAGAGGGTTGGACAAAGAGTACAAAATCGACACATCATTCCGAGCAGCCGCCGCAGAAAAGCAAACTGTAGGCAGCTGGCTAAGACTGATTAAGCAAATGTCCAAATCATCTATGATAATATTAGATGACCACGCTCCTGTTTTGGACTGGCTGATACTGTCAAAGCACACAAAAGTAATTCAGCTTTGGCACGCAGGTGCCGGATTTAAGTCATCGGGCTACAGCAGGTGGGGCAACAAGGGCTGTCCCTCAACCTTCAGTGCACACAGACAATATAACTACGGCATTGCCGGCTCAAAGAATATAGCTCACTTTTTCTCAGAGGTATGGGGAATCAACACAGAACAGGTACTTCCCACAGGTATGCCCCGTATGGACGAATACTTAAACCCCGAGTACAAAAAAGCCACTGTAGAAAAATTATATTCCGAATATCCTATGTGCAAAGGCAAAGAGGTAATACTTTTTGCCCCCACATACAGAGGAAAAAACAAAGCTACAGCCCACTACCCATATGAACTGATTGATTTTGACAGACTCTATAATCTTTGCGACGACAGATATGTTGTACTGTTCAAAATGCACCCTTGGGTTGCCGAGGGCGTACCGATCCCCGAAGAATACAAGGACAAATTTGTAGATGTAGGCAAATACCCCAATATCAATGATTTGTTCTATTTCACCGATTTGCTCATCACAGACTATTCCAGCAACATATTCGAGTATTCTCTGATGAAAAAACCAATGCTGTTCTTCGCTTTCGATGAAATACAATATTCATTTTCACGAGGATTCCACAGAGACTATGAGGAATCTGCACCGGGCAAAATCGTACACACCTTTGACGAGTTGCTAAAAGCAATAGCCAATGAGGACTACGACTACGAAAAGGTACAAAAGTATGTCGATGTGCATTTTGACTACATTGATTCGGGTGCAAGCGACAGAGTTATCGACTGGCTGATACTCGGCAATATGCCTAAAGAAATGGAATCCGCAATAAACAAACGATTTGACGAAGTAAAGAAGTATGCAAAGACAGACTTCTTTACCACAGACGATTTAGAATTTGTATCAGACGAGGTTCTGTTAGCGAATATCAAAAAAGAGAGAAACCTATAAAGGAGATAAAAAATGGAAAGTCCAAATAATGCAATACTTCAAAACGATTTTGACGAAATAGTAGAAAGCAGTACACCTTTTGGAAAACTCGACGAAAAGACAGTTTTCGTTACCGGTGCTACCGGACTTATCGGCTCACAGCTCATAAAATCTCTTGTGTGCTACAATCGCAAAAAAGGAACAAACATAAAGGTTGTAGCCTTTGTGCGCAGTGCAGAGAAAGCTGAGAAAATATTGGGCAATCTACCCAATGTCACAGTGGCTGTAGGCGATGTAAATGACGGTATCAGCTATGACGGCAATGTGGACTACATTATCCACGGTGCTTCTGCCACAAGCTCAAAATATTTTGTGGAACACCCTGTAGAAACTATCACCACCGCTATCGACGGCACAAAGAACGCTTTGAATTTTGCTAAAGAGAAGAATGTTGAGGGCTTTGTTTATCTCTCATCTCTCGAAATATACGGCACTCCTAACGGAAAAAACAAAACTATCGCCGAAGATGACTATGGCTACATCGAGCAGCTCAGCGTGCGCAGCAGCTACTCTGAGGGAAAAAGAATAGTAGAATGTCTTTGCTGTTCCTATGCGTCCGAATACGGTGTACCCGTTAAGATTGCAAGATTATCTCAAACATTCGGCGCCGGTGTAGAATATAACGACGGCAGAGTTTTTGCCGAATTTGCAAGATGCGCCATCGAGAGCAAAGATATCGTACTGCACACCCAGGGCAACACCGTACGCAGCTACTGCTACACCACTGACGCTGTATCTGCACTGACATACATTTTGCTCAAGGGCGAAGTAGGCAAAGCGTACAATGTAACCAATATGAACACTGCTTGCTCTATCAAAGAGATGGCTCAGCTTGTGTGCGACACCTTCAAGTATGCAAATATCAGCGTAAAAATTGAAATTCCGGAGAATGTTGCCTCCTTTGGCTACAATCCCGAAATGATAATCAGACTCGACTCCTCTCGTTTGGAGAGCTTAGGCTGGAAACCATCCGTTGATATGACCGAAATGTTTAAGCGCCTCGTGGCAAGCATGAAAATAAGTAAACAATAAATCAAGCAAAAGGAGAAACAATGCAGCAAAAAAGCAAGCGAAACGGAAAAATAGAACTGCTCCGATTCATATTTTGTATTTTCATACTATTTTATCACATTGGACTTCCGATTTACGGAAGAAGTGACACGCCTATTATTGGTGACCATATAACCTTCTTTTCAAAAGGATATTTGGGTGTTGAATTTTTCTTCTTAGTAACGGGATTTCTTATGGCAAGGTCTGTACACAAAGCGAATCGCACGAGCAACAATTCTGTAGGGACAGACTCATTGCGTTTTATGAAAAAGAAGATATGGTCAATATTCCCCTATCATCTTGTGGCGTTTTACATAATGTTCGCCGGAATATGTATCGGCAAGCATTTGCATATCACAGAGATTATTACAAGCTTTTTCAAGTCTATTCCGGATTTGTTTTTCCTATCAATGAGCGGTATATCCTGTGGAGAAGTAAACCCGGTAGCGTGGTATCTAAGTGCAATGTTCATCACCATGGCGATACTCTATCCACTGTGCAGAAAACACTTTGATTTTATGTCAAAGGCGGTTGCACCTGTACTGTCGGTGCTTCTCATAGGCTTATCTGTGCCAAACCAACGGAAAGTACCAATTAGCTTTGGTACGAAAATGGGACAGCATATGCTATGTTGCAATAATCAGAGCAATGGCTGAGATTCTTTTGGGTATCTTTTGCTACACAATATCGCTTAAACTCAAGGAGCTTAAACTGACTGACAATCAAAGAAAGGGCGTAACTGTACTTGAATTTGCACTGTATGCAATATGCTTGGTATATATGACGAGCACGCTGTCATACAAGCTGAACGTTCACTGTTTGTTAGGCTTAGCCGTAGCGATAACAATAACATTCAGCGACATATCATATAAGCCGGAAATATGCAACAATCGATTTTGCTACGCATTGGGCAAAGCGAGTATGCCTATTTACCTCGTTCAGATGATACCTCGAGAAGTTTGGCTGAAAATGATAGGTACACCTTCTTCTCATTCTGATATATTGAAATATGTACTTTTCGTAGTAACAGCTACTCTTGTATTAGCTTTAATAGTAAAGCTGATAGGCGATTTTATAATGAAAATGACATCAAAGAAAGCATAAATAAAAAGCACCGAAAGCGGAGACATTCCTCTTTCGGTGTTATAATTTTGTTATTTTTTAGGCATATACATTTTGCCTATTATTTTGTTTACTGCCGATATCGGCAATATCTTAGACAAAAAGCATAAGAACTTATATTGGATGCCCACTGTTTTGAGCAGAGGCATCTTCTTTTTTTGTGCCATTTTCAATATGACCGCAGCCACAGCATCGGGTGACATTCCTGTCTGCTCATCGTGCTCCATAACCGCAACGCTTCTGCCGATAACTCCGCCGTAAACATCATCACCGACAAAGCTCTTTTGTCTCGCTCCGGTGAAGCCTGTCTTTATATCCCCCAATCTGACTGCACCCACCTGCACGCCAAACATCTCCAGCTCATTGTGCAAGGCATAGGTCAGTGACTCCACAGACGCCTTTGTAGCCGAATAAAACGACTGAAAAGGAATAGAAAATACTGATGCAGCAGATGAAACAAAAATAACTTTTCCCCTGCTCTCTTTAAGCTTAGGGAGTGCCTTTTGGGTTACCGCTATATGAGCAAACACATTCAGCTCAAACTGCGACTTAATCTCATCCATCAAAGTGAACTCTGCCGCACCTGATATACCAAAGCCGGCATTGTTCACCAGTACATCTATCTTTTCTATTTTTTCAAAGGCGGAATCTATGTCGTTCTCTTTAGTTATGTCACAAGGAATACTCGTAACACCGTCCACATCGCAAGGTCTGCGGCTGAGACAAATCACATCATATCCGGCAGCAACAAAGGCTTTAGCCGTTGTCCTGCCTATTCCGCCGGAGGCTCCTGTAATGACTGCAACCATTACTTTATGATAGATACGCCGGTCATCTCGGCAGGCTGCTCAAGTCCCATAACCTTAAGCATAGTTGGAACTATGTCAGACAGCTTTCCGCCTTCACGAAGTTCTACATCGCCGCAGTTTACACAAATGAACGGAACCTTGTTTGTAGTATGAGCAGTGAAAGGAGAACCGTCAGTCTCTTTCATTTTGTCAGCATTGCCGTGGTCAGCAGTTACAAAGAGAGTGCCACCGTTATCCATAACAGCATTATAGAGGTCTCCTACACACTTATCTACTGCCTCAACAGCAGCCACAGCAGCATCAAATACGCCTGTATGACCTACCATATCACAGTTAGCAAAGTTTACGATAACTACATCATATTTGCCGGAACGAACAGCCTCGTCCAGCTTTTCGGATACCTTATATGCGCTCATCTCAGGCTGAAGGTCATATGTTGCAACTTTTGGTGAAGGAATGAGGATTCTGTCCTCGCCCTCATTAACAGCTTCTTTGCCGCCGTTAAAGAAGAAGGTAACATGAGCATACTTTTCTGTCTCAGCGATACGAAGCTGAGTCATACCCTTTTTAGCGAGATACTCACCAAAGGTGTTTTTCAGTTCCTCCGGCTTAAATGCAACATCTACATTAGGCATAGTAGCATCGTACTGTGTCATACATACATAGTTTACATTAAATCTCTTACGCTCAAAGCCTGCGAAATTATCATCAACAAAAGTTCTTGTAATCTCTCTCGCTCTGTCAGGGCGGAAATTAAAGAACACAACAGAATCGTTCTCACTGATTCTTCCCTCGTTCTCGAGGCAAACAGTAGGAAGAATAAACTCATCGGTAAGGTTCTTTCCATCGCCGTCAACAGTCTCATATGACTTTTCGATAGCAGCAACAGGATCTGTAGTCTGGATACCCTCACCGAAAACAAGAGCATCATATGCTTTCTTAACTCTGTCCCAGTTGTTGTCACGGTCCATAGCATAGTATCTGCCTACTACAGTAGCGATTTTGCCCACACCGATTTCTTTCATCTTTTCGATAGCCTCTGCAACAAAGTCTTTGCCGGAGGTAGGCGGAACATCACGGCCGTCCATAATGCAATGGAGATAAACCTTTTCGAGTCCCATCTTTTTGGCAAGCTCAAGAAGTGCCCAAAGGTGAGTGTTGTGAGAATGAACGCCACCGTTAGACATAAGTCCCATAAGGTGAAGGGCAGTGCCGCTGTCTATAGCCTTTTGAACAGCATTTACGAGAGCCTCGTTCTTAAAGAAATCGCCATCCTCGATTGATTTTGTGATTCTTGTAAGCTCTTGATATACTACTCTGCCGGCGCCCATATTTGTGTGGCCTACCTCAGAGTTGCCCATCTGTCCGTCGGGAAGTCCTACATCAAGTCCCGATGCACCAATATAGGTATAAGGATACTTTTTCATAAGCATATCAATATTTGGTTTTTTTGCCGCAGCGACAGCATTACCATAATCGGACGGATTGTGTCCGAAGCCGTCCATAATACAAAGTACATTAGTCTTTTTCATTCTAATCTTTCCTCCAAAAAGCAGTGGGCAGTAATTATACTGCCCACTAAAGTCTACTATTATTTAGAAGCAGCTTTTACGATAACCGAAAAGTCTTCTGCTTTAAGTGATGCACCGCCGATAAGACCGCCGTCTACATTTTCCTTTGA